>JBIKWH010000386.1:0-2960 GCA_044356435.1 Vicinamibacterales bacterium | reverse complement strand
TACTGCTCGGGGCGCGAGGTGAAGCCGGGGATGATGACGGCTGATTCGGTGAGCTCGTGCCGGCTGTGGACGGCCTTGTAGAACCCGGGCCGCGACTCGCTGGCGGACACGCTCGTCAGGTGGAGCAGGCCCCCCGTGTTGGTCACGACCAGATGCAGGTTGCCGCCCACCAGCATCACCGTGATGAGCAGGTTGCCGGTATTGCCTTTCGAGTTGGCGCTGCCGTCGAGCACGTTCAGGTTGTTGAACTCGAGAGGGAAGTCCACGGCGCTGATCTTCGCCGACGCGTCGCCGCCTCTCGCCCAGGTGCCCGTGGCCAGCGCCTTGAACGTGCAGGTCAGGCCCGTGGCGTCCGTGAACGGGCTGGGCGTCTGCGCCAGCGCGCTCGTGTTCCAGGCCAGACCTCCGGTCAGGAGCAGGGCGGCGGTGCAGGCCACGAACCGGTGTCCCAGCATGGGTACGGGCATCGGGTCCGGAGTGCCTACTGGGCCGGCTGGTCCCGGCCCTGCGGCGTCAGCGAATAGCCGTCGCCGTGCACGGTGTGGATGAACCGGGGACGGTGGGGGTCGGTCTCGATCTTCTTGCGCAGCCGGGCAATGGCATGGTCGACCGCGCGCGTGTGCGGTGTATCCGGGAATCCCCAGACCTCACGCAGCAGCTCGCCGCGGTGCACGATGCTCTCGGCTCGTTCCGCCAGGTAGCGCAACAGCTCGAACTCCCGGCGTGTCAGATCCAGCGGCTGCTTGTCGCGCCAGGCCTGAAACGCCTGAAAGTCGACGACCACCGGGCCGAGCGTGAGCTGCTCGACTGTCGGCCGGGCGCGACGGAGCACGGCGTGGACGCGCGCCAGCAGCTCTTCGAGGTCGAAGGGCTTCGTGACGTAGTCGTCGGCGCCGAGTGAGAGCCCCTTGAGCTTGTCCGTCTTCTGGCTGCGCGCCGTCAGCATGATGATCGGAAACTGTCCCGACTGGCTCCACATGCGGCAGAGGTCGAAGCCGTCCGTGCCGGGGAGCATGCCGTCGAGGATCACCAGATCGGGCGCGAAGTCGCGCGCGGCCGTGATGGCCTGCGTGCCGTCGTTGACGACCTGCACCTGATAGCCTTCAACCACCAGGTTGTCACGGAGGATCCGTGAGAGCGCGGCGTCGTCTTCAACGACGAGAATGCGGCGTGTCGGCGTGGTCATGCGGCTGCCGCCAGTGTAGCGCGGGTGGGTCTCCGCTCAGGCTGTCTCAGGTCGTCGCGCGGCGCTCGCGGTCGGCAGCGAGAAGCTGACCGTCGTGCCAGCCCCGAGGCTGCTGGCGACGTGGAGCGTGCCCTGATGGTCGTTCACGATGCGCTGTGCGATGGCGAGACCGAGCCCGCTGCCGCCCGCCGCTGCGCCCTTGCCGCGGAAGAACCGCCGCGTGACGTTGGGGATGTCGTCCGCGGCGATGCCCAGCCCCTTGTCCTCGACGGCGAACACGACGCGGCTGCCGTCCCGGTGCGCGCCGAGTCGGAGGAAGCGGCTCTCGCCGGAATAGCGCATGGCGTTATCGACGAGGTTCGTCAACGCGAGTCCGATGGCGGTGCGGTCGGCACGGACCGGCGGCAGGTCCGGCTCCACGTCGATGTGGAACTCGAAGCGGCCTTCCGCCAGCTGCGTGGAGAACTCCCGGAGCGCCGCGCCGACGATCTCGTTCGGCGAGAGGGGCTCGAAGGAGTAGACCTCCGTGACGTCGGTCACGCGTGAATACGCCAGCAGGTTGTCGATGAGCCGCGTGAGCCGTTTCGCTTCGTGCACGGCCATCCGGGCGTACTCGCGCTGCGCGTCGACACCGCCGACACGTCCGGACGCCAGCGTTTCGCTGACGGCCCGGATGGTCGCGATCGGCGTCTTCAGCTCGTGCGTGACCGTGGCGACGAAATCCGACCGCATCTCGACCAGGGCCGCGCTCTCGCGTGCCGCGCGCACGCTCAGGAACACGGCGACGGCCAGGAGCAGCGAGGTGATGGCGGCGACGACGAGTGTGCGCTGCGCGCCCTCGTTGGCGGCCAGGAGCGTCGGATCGCCGCTGACGCCCGCCGCGGCCGTCCAGACGCGGACGGTCAGGTCCGCCGGCTGCCGGGCGGCAACGGCGGTCGGGTCGAAGAACGCGAGCGGAAACGCGCGCGCATCGCGGGCATCAACCTGCGCGGCGGCGTCGCCGAAGACGGACGTGCCGTGTTCGTCGGTCACCGACAGCGTGATGCCGGCCCCGGCGATCCGCGCCACCTGTGTGGAGAGATCCCGGAAGTAGTGGGTCCGGACCCACGACAGGTCCACCAGGAAGCCGAAGACATCGGTGACGGCGTCGCGGTAGGCGTTCGTATAGGAGATGAGAAACACGGCCTGATACGGACGGCCGTCGATGCGCACGTCGAAGACGGCGTCGCGGGCACCGCGTGTGACATCGCCCGCGAGCCGGGTCAGGAGCTGGGCCGCGATGTCCTGGGCGCGGGCCACGGAGACGGGCTGCCGGGAGCCGTCCGCCGGCGGCGGCAGCCAGGCGGCGGCGCGGTCCACCCGGGTGTAGAACGTCACGCGGTCGGCCGTGAGGGGCGCGCGGACCGACACGAAGACCTCGGGATAGGGGTAACGCGCGAAGGCGCTGGCGACGAGGTCGAACTCGCTGTCGGCGTCCGCGTGCTGCGTCGACGGCAGCACCGAGGCCTGGGCGCCGCGCATGTCGCGGGCCAGCGCCTGGACGAACAGGTCGACGGCGGCGTCGGCCCGGCCCTGCACGAGCAGCGTGGCGCTGCGCTGCCACTCCGCGATAGCGCGGTAGCCGATGAACGCCAGCGCACCGACGGAGATGACGACGCCTGCCACCAGCCAGGTGGTGAGCGAGCGTCGGCGCTTCCGGCCGGACGGGATATGCGCCGGGCTGGCGGGCGCCGGCGGATCGCGTGGTTCGAGGTCCGGCATCAGCTCAGCGGAA
>JBIKWH010000387.1:0-2960 GCA_044356435.1 Vicinamibacterales bacterium | reverse complement strand
TCGCCCGCGGTCGAGGCCGAGCTGTGCGGGGCGGTCAGCCAGGTGCTGACGGAACTGGGCTTTGCGGACTTCACGATCCGGCTCAATCACCGGGAACTGCTGCGCGCGGTCCTCGAGGCGTCCGGTGTGCCGGAGGCCCTGCACGGCGACGCGCTGATTGCGGTCGACAAGCTGGACAAGATCGGTGCGGACGGCGTGACCGTCGAGCTGACGGCGCGAGGTGTTGCCGCGGACGCGGCGCAGGCGCTGCTTGGCGTCTTCGCTGCCACCGATGCCGACAACGAGTCCGCGCTCGCGCGGCTGGCGGCGTTCGTCACGAAGCCCGGGTGCGACGAGCCGGCATTCATCGCGAACCTGCGCGACATGCTGACGCTCGCCGCGGGCACGCCCGCGACGGGTCACCTGCGCGTGGATCCGTCCCTGGCGCGCGGACTGTCGTACTACACCGGCGCGATCTTCGAGATCGCCGTGGCGGATCTCGCCGGGAGCCTGGGCGGCGGCGGCCGGTACGATGGCCTCGTCGGCATGTTCTCCGGCGAACAGGTCCCCGCGTGCGGCTTCTCGCTCGGGCTGGAGCGCATCCTTGTCGTCATGGGGGAGCGGAACCTGTTCCCGCCCGAGCTGTCCACGGCGCCGGCTGACGTGATGGTGTCGGTATTCCGGGGGGAAGACACGGGCCAGGCCATCCGCCTGGCAGGGCTGCTCCGGCGGGGGGGCCTGCGGGTGCTGGTCTACCCGGACGTGGATAAGATGGGCAAACAGCTCAAATACGCCAGCGGGTGCGGTATTCCCGCCGTGGCGATTCTGGGCGAGTCGGAGGTGGCGGCCGGGACGGTCACCATCAAGCGACTCGCCGACGGCCGGCAGGAAACCGCGCCCTGGGACGGGGCAGCCGGCGTCATTGCAGGTTTTCTAGGAGAGGTTCGTGGCTGAGCAACTGGGTGACCTGACGCGCACGCACACCTGCGGCGCGCTGCGCGCGGGCGATGTGGGCAAGGACGTGGTGCTGCTGGGCTGGGTGCACCGGGTTCGCGACCTGGGCGGCGTGCTGTTCGTGGACGTCCGCGACCGGAGCGGTGTCAGTCAGGTCGTGTTCGACGCCGACGACGAGGCGACGCTCGCGAAAGCCAAGAAGCTCCGCTCGGAGTTCGTGGTCGGGGTGGCCGGCACGGTCCGTCGCCGTTCCGCGGAGACGGTCAATCCGAAACTCGAGACGGGCGACGTCGAAGTCGTCGTGCGCACGCTCAGCCTGCTGAACGAGGCGAAGACCCCGCCGTTCCAGGTGGCCGAGGATTCCCCGGTGTCGGAGGAAGTCCGGCTGAAGTACCGCTATCTCGACCTCCGGCGTCCGCGGCTGCAGGCCAACATCGTGCTGCGCCACAAGTTGACCACCGCGATCCGTCGCTACTTCGACGAACAGGGCTTCCTCGAGATCGAAACGCCCATCCTCACCAAGTCCACGCCCGAGGGCGCGCGCGACTACCTCGTGCCGAGCCGCGTGCATCCGGGCGAGTTCTTCGCGCTGCCGCAGTCGCCGCAGCTCTTCAAGCAGATCCTGATGGTCGCCGGCATGGACAAGTACATGCAGATCTGCAAGTGCTTCCGCGACGAAGACCTGCGTGCCGACCGTCAGCCCGAGTTCACCCAGGTCGACGTGGAGATGTCCTTCGCGCGGCAGGAGACGATCTTCGACCTGATCGAGCCGCTGATGGTCCGCGTGTTCGACCTGATTGGCGTGAAGGTCGAGACGCCCTTCCTTCGCATGCCGTACGCCGAGGCGATGGCGAAGTACGGGTCCGACAAGCCGGACCTGCGCCCGGGCATGCCCATCCAGGACCTCGGGCATCTGTTCACGGACTCGCAGTTCCGCGTGTTCAAGGAGATCGTCAACGGCGGCGGCACGGTGCGCGGCTTCGTGGTGACGCAGGCAGGAGGCTATTCCCGCAGCGAGGTGGACGGCATCGTCGACGAAGCCAAGGCGCTCGGTGCCAGCGGTCTGGTCTGGGCTCGCCGAGCCGACGACGGCACCGTCACGAGCTCCGTGATGAAGGCGCTGGGTGAAGCCGAGGTCGTGCGGGCGCTGGACGCCGCCGGCTGCGGCAACGGCGACCTGCTGCTGATCTCGGCCGGCGAGCCGGACACGGCCTCGAAGCTGCTTGGTCAGATCCGCCTGAGCCTGGCGAAGCGCAAGGGGCTGCTCGACGGAAAGGACTTCCGCTTCCTGTGGGTCCTGGACTTCCCGCTGCTGGACTGGGACGCCGAGGACAAGCGGTTCGTGGCCATGCATCATCCGTTCACGTCGCCGATGGATGCCGACCTGCCGCTCATGGAAACCGACCCGGGCAAGGCCCGCGCAAAGGCCTACGACCTGGTGCTGAACGGCAGCGAGATCGGCGGTGGCAGCATCCGTATCCACGACGCGGCGCTGCAGAGCCGGATCTTCTCGCTGCTCAACATCAGCCCGGAGGACGCCGCCTCGCGGTTCGGGTTCTTCCTCGAGGCGCTCGAGTACGGCACGCCGCCGCATGGTGGCATCGCGCTCGGCCTTGATCGTCTGGCGGCGCTGCTGTCCGGCGAGTCGTCGATCCGGGAAGTCATGGCGTTCCCGAAGACGGCGGCTGCCGTCGACCAGATGTCGGCGGCACCGTCGGCTGTGGACGCGCGGCAGCTGAAGGACCTCCACATCCAGATCACGCGATGAAACGCATCGTCCTGCCGGACGACGGGGTGGAGGCCATCTACGGGCCTCGCGACAGCAACCTGAAGCACATCGAGGGATTGCTGGGTATCCGCCTGCGCACGCAGGGGCACGAGGTGTTCGCGGAGGGGTCCCGGGAGGCCGAGGCGCTGGCGGAGCGGATCTTCCAGCAGCTCGGGTCGCTGGCGGGTGAGGGGTATCCGCTCGGCAACAGCGACGTGAAGACGGCGGCGCAGCTCGTCGTGGACAACCGCGACGTCGA
>JBIKWH010000035.1:0-10521 GCA_044356435.1 Vicinamibacterales bacterium | reverse complement strand
CGCCTTTGATCTTCTGGCTGCTGAGGGTGTTCAGGAAGGAGGGGATCAGCCGCTCCATCAGCTCGAAATAGGTCGAGAGGGCTGGGGTGCTCTGGTTGGCGTTGTAGAGCACCTCCTCCCGAAAGGTCTCGGAATACAGCGTCGTGCCCGTCCGTCCGTCGATGAAGATGAACTTGGGCTTCAGGATGTAGCCCTTCCGCTCCTGAAAGGACCGGATCGGAACGACCCGCCGGCGGCCGAAGGTGTCATAGACCTCTTCCTCGCGCTGCACGTAGCCGGACCGTTGATGCGGAGTGAAGAGGACCGTGCCGGTCACGATGAGGGGGTTCTGGTACTCCTCACCGATCCGCTTCCAGTAGTCGGCGTCGGCAAAGATGGCTTCGCGCGGCTCCAGGTCCTTTTCGTCCTTGATGACTGCCTTGTCCCCGGCGGCGGCCGGCTTCACACCGGACTCCTCGAGGAGCGGGAGCGCGTCGGCATCGATCACCCGCAGGTCCGACTTGTTCCGGAGCTGGCTCCTGAGGAGTCGGATGGTCTCGGCGTTGCCGTCTACCTCATCCGTGCCGCCGGCGAGAAACCCGGCGACGAGGACGCGCTGGAACATCGAGACGTCCAGCTTCGGACGGATGGGTGTTTCGATGGCGATCTCACGGGTCACGCCGCCGCACGCGGCCAGCGTGATCGCCGCAAGGGCGCTACTGACGAGCAGGGCCGGCCGCACGGTCGTTGACCTCTTTGAAGAGTTCGAAATTCTGCCGGATTGTCGCCTCGGAGGGCGAGAGCTTCACGGCCTTCTCGTATGCCTGCCGTGCCTTCTCGAGGTCGCCTTCGTGCTCATAGGCCACACCGAGGTTGTTGAACGCTTCCGCGTAGGACGGGTCGAGCTCGACCGCGCGTTCCCACCGGTAGATGGCCTCCCGCCAGAGGCCGCGCGACGCGACTTCGATGCCGAACTGCACCTGTCGCCGGGCGTCGTCACGTACGCCGGCGAAGGCGGGCGTCGCCGTCAGCAGTGCTGTCAGAAGCCCGATGACGGCGAGATAGCGGGACATGAGAGGGAATGCGGCAACTATAGCGACCGGTCTCTGCGGGTGCAAGGTTGGACTCAGCTGGAGCAACGGGCATGCCACAGCGCGGGTGCGCGCGGCACGCCCGGCGTGGGCCCATTGGGCCGCGAACGCCATACAATCAGGACGGGTCGGGTGCGCGCCAGTGAGACGCGCAGATGACACTCGACCGCCTCGTCGCCCTTTCGCTCCTCGCTCCGGCCTCATGTCCGGACCTTCTCGCCCGTGTCGCGTCGGGCGACCCCTCCCTGCACGACCTCGCCGCATGCCGGTTGGCGGACGCCTGCGCCGCGCTCGCGACTGCCGCGGCCGGTGGCATCACGTGTCTCGCCGTCACCGATGAGGCATACCCGGCCCGACTGAAGACGATTCTCGACCCGCCACCCGTGCTCTGGCTTCGGGGCGACCTGTCCTCGATCGCCGGACCGGTGGTCGCCATCGTGGGATCGCGGGCGGCGAGTCCGGTGGCCGTCGACGTGGCCTTCAGCCTGGGGACCGGCCTGGCGCAGGCGGGCGTCACCGTGGTCAGCGGGATGGCAAGGGGCGTCGACGGCGCGGCTCACCGCGGCGCGCTGACCGCCGGGCGGACGGCAGCTGTGCTCGGGTGCGGCGTCGATGTCACGTATCCGCGGAGTCATCGGGTGCTGGCCGACGCCATCGTGGCGCAGGGGGTGCTGCTGTCGGAGTTTCCGCCCGGCATGCCACCGCTCGCGCACCACTTCCCGCAGCGGAACCGGGTGATCAGTGGCCTGGCGGATGCGGTGGTCGTCGTCGAGGCGGCCGAGCGGAGCGGGTCGCTCATCACCGCGCGCCTTGCGCTCGAGCAGGGCCGCGACGTGATGGCGGTGCCGGGGAGCGTCGCCGGCGGCCGGAACCGGGGCGGACATGCCCTGATCCGGGATGGGGCGGCGCTGGTCGAGTCGACTGACGACGTGCTCCGCGAGCTGGGATGGGCGGTGGTCGCCGCACCGGCATCCGGAATACAAGATGCGCCGGAACCAGTTGGGTTATTGGGACTTATGCCTCAGGGAGAGGCCTGTTCCCTCGACTGGCTTGCGGCCAGAACCGACCGTGATGTCCCCCTGGTTCTCGGTGAACTGCTGGAGCTGGAACTGGCCGGCGCGGTGGTCCGGACCGAGAGCGGCGGTTTCATGCGGCTCGCGGGAACGTGCTATAGGAGTTAGCCAATGGCGAAGCCCCTCGTGATTGTCGAGTCCCCGGCCAAGGCAAAGACGCTCGGCCGGTTCCTCGGCGCAAAGTACCGCGTGGAAGCGAGTTACGGCCACATCCGTGACCTTCCCGAGTCCGCGGCCGAGGTGCCGAAGGAGATCAAACCCAAGGAGTGGGGGCGGATGGGGGTCGACGTCGACAGTGACTTCACCCCCTATTACGTGGTCCCTGACGACAAGAAGAAGCAGGTGGCGCACCTCCGGGCGGCCGTCAAGGAGGCGTCCGAACTGCTGCTCGCCACCGACCCGGACCGCGAAGGGGAATCCATCAGCTGGCACCTGCGCGAGGTACTCAAGCCGAAGGTCCCCGTCCACCGGATCGTGTTCCACGAGATCACCGAGGAGGCCGTGAACGAGGCCCTGGCGAATCCGGGCCAGCTCGACGAGAACCTCGTTCGCGCCCAGGAAAGCCGGCGGATTCTCGACCGGCTGTATGGGTACACCCTGTCGCCGCTGCTCTGGAAGAAGGTGCAGACGGGGCTGAGCGCCGGCCGCGTGCAGAGCGTGGCCGTCCGCCTGATCGTCGAGCGCGAGGAAGAGCGCCGCGCCTTCCGGACCGGCGTCTACTGGGACCTGGAGGCGACGCTGGCCGGTGACGGCCGGACCTTCGCCGCCACGCTCGTGCGCGTCGGTGACGAGCGCGTGGCGACGGGCAAGGATTTCGATCCGGACACCGGCGCGCTCAAGGGCACCCGCGTCCGCCTGCTCGATGATGCATCCGCGAACGCGATCCTGTCCGCGGTCACCACGGCGTTGCCGTGGCAGGTGACGTCGGTCGAGCAGAAGCCGGGCGTCGAGCGGCCCGCTCCGCCGTTCACCACGTCCACGCTGACGCAGGAAGCCAGCCGCAAGCTCGGGTTCTCCACCGAGCGCACCATGCAGGGGGCGCAGCGCCTGTTCCAGGGTGTCGATGTCGGAAACGGCCAGATGGAAGGTCTCATCTCCTACCACCGCACCGACTCGACCACGCTGAGCGAGAAGGCGCTCAACGAGTCCGCCCGGGTCATCGCGGAGATGTTCGGCGCCGAGTACTACTCCGGGCCGCGCCGCTATCAGACCAAGGTCAAGAACGCGCAGGAAGCCCACGAAGCCATCCGGCCCACCGACTTCCGTCTGGCGCCGAGTCAGCTCGAGCGCGTGCTGGACTCGGACGACCTCCGGTTGTACGAGCTGATCTGGAAGCGCACGATGGCGTCGCAGATGGTGGATGCGCGCGTGCGGAGGACCTCTGCGGAGTTCACGGCGGCCGGCCCTGGTGGTCAGCCGGCGGTGTTCGCGGCCAGCGGCAAGGCGATCGAGTTCGCCGGCTTCCGCCGCGCCTACGTCGAAGGCAGCGACGACCCGGCGGCCGAGCTCGAAGAGCAGGAAGCCATCCTGCCGCAGCTCAGCGTCGGCGACCGCGTGGATCGCCAGGGCACCTCCACGGTGCTCGCCGGGGTGGACGCCAAGCGGCACGAGACGCTGCCGCCGGCACGCTTCACGGAGGCCTCGCTCATCAAGGAACTGGAGCGCGCCGGCATCGGCCGGCCGTCGACCTTCGCGCCGACCATCGCGACGATCATCCGGCGCGGCTACGTGTTCCGTCAGGGCAAGGCGCTCGTGCCCAGCTTCACCGCCTTCGCCGTGACGACGCTGCTGCGGCAGCACTTCGGCGACTTCGTCGAGGTTGGTTTCACCGCCGAGATGGAAGAGGACCTCGACGAGATCTCGCGCGGCGAGCGCGAGTGGGTCTCCTTTCTCCGCGAGTTCTACTTCGGCGACCACAAGCACCGCGGACTCCTGCCCGCCGTGAACGATGGCAGCGAGAAGGCGGAGTATCCGCTGCTCGACCTCGGCGTCGTGCCGGAGACCGGCGAGCCGATCCGCATTCGCATCGGGCGGTTCGGTCCGTTCGTGCAGGTGGCCGAGGGCGGTCCCGGCCGCACGGCCTCGCTCCCCGACGATCTCGCCCCGGCGGACCTGACGGCCGAGCGCGCGCTTGCCTTCGTCCGTGCCAAGGCCGAGGGTCCCCGCACGATCGGCACGGACCCGGCGACGGGCCTGTCCGTATTCGTGATGAACGGCCGCTTCGGCGCCTACGTCCAGCTCGGTGAGACGCCGGAGGGGAAGAAGGCCGAGAAGCCCAAGCGGGCGTCGCTCCAGGCGGGCATGACCGACGCAACCGTCACCCTCGAAGAGGCGTTGAAGCTGCTCTCGCTGCCGCGCGTCGTCGGCATCCATCCGGACAGCAGCGACGAGCCGATCCTCGCCAACTTCGGCCGGTTCGGGCCGTACCTCAAATACAAGGACGAGTTCCGGTCACTCGAGTCGGACGACGACGTCTTCGGGATCTCGCTCGACGCCGCCGTGGCCATCCTCGCGGCGCCGAAGCAGTCGCGGCGCCGCCAGTCTGCCGCGAAGACCGTGCTGGCCGAGCTGACGGGCGAGGGGCTGCCCGCCGTCAAGGTGCTGTCGGGCCGCTACGGCCCGTACGTCACCGATGGCGAGACCAACGCCTCGCTGCCGAAGGGCGCGGACCCGAAGTCGGTGACGATGGCGCAGGCGCAGGAGCTGCTGGCGGCCCGGCGGAACGCCGCCCCGTCGCCGCGTCGTGGCGGTGCCCGGCGGAAGGCGCCGGCCGCGAAAGCCAGGGCCGCGGCACCGAAGGCGAAGAAGGCCGTCAAGGCCAAGGCCGCGAAGGCGCCCGCCAAGGGACGCGCGCGAGCCCGCACGGCCTGAGCGGCGCTGCATGATCCGCATCATCGGTGGTGGCCTCGCGGGATGTGAGGCCGCGTGGCAGGCCGCCAGCCGCGGCGTGCGCGTGACGCTGCACGAGATGCGGCCGTCGACGCCGACCGCCGTGCATCACACGGACGGGCTCGCCGAGCTCGTCTGCTCCAACTCATTCCGCGGGGACAAGCTCGACAACGCCGTCGGCCTGCTCAAGGAAGAGATGCGGAGGCTCGGCTCGCTCATCATGCGCGCGGCCGAGGCCACGCGCGTTCCGGCCGGCGCGGCGCTGGCGGTCGACCGTGACCAGTTCTCGCGCGCCGTCACCGACGCGATCCACGGGCATCCGTTGATCGAGGTCGTCCGCGGGGAAGTGACGACGATCCCCGAGGCGACGCCCGAACACCCGGTGATCCTGGCTACGGGCCCGTTGACCTCAGGCGCGTTGTCCGCCGAGATCGCGCGGCTCGTCGGTCGCGAGCATCTCGCGTTCTACGACGCGATCAGCCCCATCGTGCTCGCGGACTCCATCGATCGGTCGATCGTGTTTCGCGCGTCCCGCTGGGACCGGAGCCTGCGCGGCGCCGGGACGACAGCTGGTGCGGTCACCACTGAGGAGCCGGTCGGGCCCGCCTGCGGTGTGGACGATGGCCAGGGCGACTACCTGAACTGCCCGTTGAACAGAGCGGAGTACGACGCGTTCTACGATGCTCTGGTGAGCGCCGAGTCCGCGACGGTGCACGACTTCGATGCGGTGAAGTTCTTCGAGGGGTGCCTGCCGATCGAGGTGATGGCGCACCGCGGGCGCGAGACGCTCCGCTTCGGCCCGATGAAGCCGGTCGGCCTGACCGACCCCCGCACCGGCCGGTATCCGTACGCGGCCGTGCAGCTCAGGCAGGACACGCTCGCCGGCGATCACTTCAGCCTCGTGGGATTCCAGACGCAGATCAAATGGGGTGACCAGGCGAGGGTGCTGCGCCTGATCCCCGGCCTGGCGCAGGCGGAGTTCGTGCGCTTCGGCATGGTGCATCGCAACACCTTCATCAACGGTCCGACGGTGCTCGCCGACACCTGGCAGGTGCGGGATCGCCCGGGGCTCTTCTTCGCCGGCCAGGTCTCCGGCGTTGAGGGCTACGTGGAGTCCGCGGCCTCCGGGCTGATGGCCGGTCTGAGCGCCGTGCACGCGACCGCGGGGCGCACCTTCGTGCCGCCATCGCGCAGCACGGCGATCGGTGCGCTCGGGTTCTATGTGTCGCACGCCGATCCGGCCACTTACCAGCCGACCAACATCACGTTCGGGATCATGGACGCGCTGGCCGACCCGCCTCGCGGCCGCGCGGAGCGGAAGACGGCCGTCTCCACCCGCGCGCTCGATGAGCTCGACCGCTGGCGGCAGACGATCGCGTGACCGCATGCGCGAACTGCGGGACTTCCTCGACTACCTCGCGCTGAACCGGAACGCCTCGCCGCACACCGTCGCGGCCTATCGTCGGGACCTGGGGCAGTGGCTGGGGTCGATCGCGGAGACGCACGTCGTCGACGTCGAGACCCTCCGGCCGGAGCAGCTCGACATCCACGGCATCCGCGACTTCATGGCCGCGCTGCAGAAAGCAGGGCAGTCGCGAGCCTCCGCCGGGCGGAAGCTCTCCGCGATTCGCAGCTTTCTCCGCTACCTCCGGCGTGAGGGCGCGATGGTCTCCGACCCGGCCGCCCTCACCGTTGCCCCGAGGCAGGAACAGCGGGTTCCGGCGCACCTTTCCGTCGACGAGATGTCCCGCCTGCTGGACATGCCGGACACGGGCGAGCCGCTCGGGCGCCGCGACCGCGCGATCCTGGAGCTGTTCTATGCCTCGGGCCTGCGGCTGAGCGAGCTGGTCGGACTCGACCTGGACGATGTGCACCTGGGGCAGAAGCGCGCGCGGGTGCTCGGCAAGGGCGGTCGTGAGCGCTTCGTTCCGTTCAATCAGAGCGCCGCGGATGCGCTCCGGGCCTGGCTCCCCGACCGCGAGCCGCTCGCGCGGAAGAGCCGTGCGCGGCCGCGCACGGCAGCCCCGGTGCGGACGGCTGGTGGCGGCCGCCGCGGCGGAGACCCCATCTTCGTCAATGCGAACGGGGGACGTCTGACGGGCCGGAGCGTGCAGCGGTTCGTCGCGAAGTACGTCGCGATGTGCTCGACGCGCTTCGGTATCAGTCCTCATGCGCTGCGCCACTCGTTCGCCACGCATCTGCTCGAGCGCGGCGCGGACCTGCGCACGATTCAGGAACTGCTCGGCCACGTGCGCCTGTCGACCACGCAGCGCTACACGCACGTCAACGCCGCGCAACTGCTCGACGTCTACCGCAAGGCCCATCCCCGCGCCAAATAGCTGCGCGGGCCGCTCACGGATTCAGTCGTGCGTCGCGTCGTGCGCCGCGCGGCGGCCGTGCGGGAATTCGATGTTGAGCACCTTGATCTTGTAGTTGATCACGCGCGGGCTGATGTGGAGCAGGTCCGCCGCGTCCTTCTGGACCCAGTTCGACATCTTGAGCGCTTCGATGAGCGCCTGCTTCTCGATCTCTTCGAGCGCGACGCCCGTGGGCGGAATCTTGACGAGCGATGACCCGTCGCGTGACGGGCTGCCCGGCGTGCTGTCGCCGAGGCGGAGGTCGGCGGCCGTCACCTCCGCGGCGTCGGCGAGCAGGATCGCCCGCTCGATCGCGTTCTCGAGCTCACGCACGTTCCCGGGCCAGTTGTAGCGCATCAGCAGCTTGATGGCCTCGGCGTCGAAGCCGCTCACCTTCTTCTTCAGCTCGCCCGCGAAGCGCCGGATGAAGAACTGCGTCAGCGCCTGGATGTCTTCCTTCCGGTCCCGGAGCGGCGGCATCTCGATCGTCACCACGTTCAACCGGTAGTAGAGGTCCTCGCGGAACGTGCCGGCCTCGACCATCGAGCCCAGGTGCCGGTTGGTCGCGGCGATCAGCCGGACGTCCACCTTGAGGGTGCGCGTGCCGCCGAGCCGCTCGAACTCCTGCTCCTGCAGCACGCGGAGGATCTTGGCCTGCGTGTTCGGGCTCATGTCCCCGATTTCGTCGAGGAAGAGCGTGCCCCCGTCGGCCTGTTCGAAGCGGCCGACGCGCTGCTTGTCCGCACCCGTGAACGCGCCTTTCTCGTGGCCGAAGAGCTCCGACTCGAGCAGGTTCTCCTGCAGGGCCGCGCAGTTGACCTTGACGAAGTTCCGCCCGGAGCGGTGCGAGTTGTGGTGAATCGCGCCTGCGATCAGTTCCTTGCCGGTACCGGTCTCGCCGCGCACGAGGATCGTCGTGTTGCTCTTGGCGACCTTCTTGACCACGGAGAGGACGGTACCGAGGGCGCCGCTCGATCCGATGATGCGGTCGAAGTCGTAGATGTCGCCGGAGGCGTGGCGCAGGTAGTCGATCTGGTGCTGCATCTGCCGCAGCTCCAGCGCCCGCGCGATCTTGACCTCCATTTCCTCGATCTCGAACGGCTTCTGCACGTAGTCGAACGCGCCGCTCTTCATGGCCTCGACGGCCGTGGAGACGGAGCCGAAGGCCGTCATCAGAATCACCGCGGCGTGCGGCTGCAGGAGCCGCGCCGTCTTGAGCACGTCGATGCCCGTGCTGCCGCCCATCTTCAGGTCGCTGACGATCACGTCGAACACGGAGTCGTGCAGCTTCTCGATGGCCAGATTGCCACTGGGGGCTTCCTCGACGTCGTGTCCGGCGTCAGCGAGCGCGCGGACGAGGCCGCGTCGGAGCGAATCGTGGTCGTCGGCGATGAGAATGCGGCCCATGGTCTGAAACTCCTGCGTTGGTGGTCCGCGTCAGGCGTGCGCGGGAAGCGTGACGCTGATCGTGGTGCCCGTACCGACGCTGGTACGGAGGCTGATGCGCCCGTCGTGGGCGTCCACGATCTTGCGGACGATGGCCAGGCCCAGTCCGGAGCCCTGTGCCTTCGTGGTGAAGAACGGATTGAAGACCTTGTCGGCGACATCCTGCGGCATGCCGGGCCCCGTGTCGGTCACCTCGATGTGGACCGAGGGCGTCGCACCGTGGACGCTCGTGGGCGAGGTGAGTGCCGCCGTGATGTCCACCTCCCCGTGTCCCTCGAGTGCCTCGTAGGCGTTGGTCAGCAGGTTGGTGAAGAGCTGCGTGAGCTGATAGGCGTCGCCCTGGAGCGCCGGCAGCGCCTGCGGCAGCGCGACTGAGAGCACCGTGTCGCGGCGGGCGATCTTCGAGTCGGCCAGGCTCTCCGCGGCTCGTAGCACTTCGTGCAGGTGCACGGGTTCCATCTGCAGGCGGATCGGCCGGACGAAGTCGAGCACTTCCTGCACGATGGCGTTCGCCATCTTCGCTTCGTTGATGATGTCCTTCAGGAGCGCCTGTGCCTCCGCCGTCTCGGGCAGTTTCCGCCGGAGCAGGCCCGCGAGCACCTCGATACCGCCCAGCGGGTTCTTGACCTCGTGGGCGATCGCGGCGGCCATCTCGCCGACCGCGGCGAGGCGGTCGCGCAGCCGTTCGCGCTCCTCCAGTTGCTCGACGCGCGTCAGGTCCGTGAAGAACATCGACGTGCCGATCGTGTCGCCGGAGTCGGCATGGACGTGCGCGAGCGTGTAGCCGATCACCTTGCCCGACCGCGAGAGTCGCAGCTCCGCGCGATTGGCCAGCAGCGCCGTGTCCGGCGCCGACTCCAGTGCCTGCACGATCTCGGGATAGTCGCGCAGCACCTCCTGGAAAGGCCGGCCGACGTCCGTGGCGTGGGGTTCGATGTCGAAGATGCGGTACGCCTCGTCGTTGATCAGCGCGATGCACTGGTCCCGCGTGATGGCGAGCACGCCGTTCCGCATGGCCGCGACGATGCGCCGGAAGAAGGCGTCGTCGCCGGGCCGGGCATGGAGCCGGTTCCGGACCGTCCGCGGCTGGCGGGGGCTCCGCGATTCAGCAGTGGCCATCACTCTGGGTCCCCAGGGGCAAACGGCGTGCCCCTGCGTGATCCGGTGGCGTCCGGCGAAAACACGGGGGAACCTGAGCCGTCACGCCCTGGCGGACGGCTCCGAGAATTACGCAAGTGTAATGGCGATACGGAAACTGCGCCGGGGAAAGGGCTGACTTACGGTTCGAGCGGAAGCGCGGCCAGCTCGGCCTGCAGCGCTTCCCACTGACCCATCAGGTCGCCGACGTTCCACATGAGCGACTGGTGGCGTGAAATGGTGGCGTTGGCGGCGTCCCGGTCGTCGTAGAAGCCCGGGGCCGCGATCGCGGCTTCCAGCGTCCGGATCTCGGTCTCATGCTCCGCGATGCGGGACTCCAGCTCCGTGATCCGGCCGGCCATCGAGCGGCGCGCCTTGTCGCGCTTCCTCCGTTCCACCTCGGCGGCCTTGCGCTCCTCTTTGCCGGCCGGACCAGCGGCCGGAGGCGCGGCGGCCGTCGCGGCGATGCCTCCCGGGGCGCTGGCCTTCGGGGAAGCGCCTCCGACTGCGCTGGCTTTCGGGGCAGTGGAACCAGGCTTTGACGCCTGC
>JBIKWH010000385.1:0-2968 GCA_044356435.1 Vicinamibacterales bacterium | reverse complement strand
GCGGCGATGGGTCCCCATCCGGGCGCCCGTTCTCGCCTGCTCGCCGTCGTTTCCCTCGTCCTCTGGTCCGGCGTCGGCCTGGGCGGACGGTTCATAGGTTTCTACTGATGGATGCGCAGCAGACCCGGCGCGAGTGGATGGGCCGCGTGGCCGCGGTGACCGTGGGGATGAGTCTGCCCGCCTGGGCTCGCGCGCAGGCGCCGCTCGCCTGGGCGCCGCTCATCGATCACGTCCAGATCAACTCCGACGACGTGCGTCGATCGACGGCGTTCTATCAGCGGGTGCTCGGCCTTCAGCTCTTGCGCACCGGGCCGGCGAACGCGCCCACCTGCTGCCCTGACGAGTCGGCGTTTTTCGGCGTCGGCAACCGCCTGATCCTGGCGATTCGCAAGCGAGAGGGACGCAATCTCGATCACTACAGCCTGCTGTTGAACGGCCTCGACCAGCGGGCGTTTGCCGCGCAGTTGACGGCCCGCGGAGGAAGCCTGGCCACGCACGACTTGCCGGGTGCGTACGTCCGTGACCCCGACGGCGTGCTCGTGCAGCTGATGACGCAGCCAGGGCCGGGCGGCCCGGCCGCGCCTGAGGGTGTGGCGCCGTCACCAGGCGGCATGCGCTTCGACTGGGCACCGCTGGTCGACCACGTGCAGGTCAGTTCCGAAGACGTACGTCGGGCCACGGCCTACTACCGTGACGTGCTCGGCCTGAACCTGCTCCGGGTTGGGCCTCCCAATAACCGCGACTGCTGCCCGGACGAATCGGCCTTCTTCGGCGTCGGCACCCGCCTCGTGCTGGCGATCCGGAAGCAGTCGCCCGGGCGGACGCTCGATCACTACGCCTTGCTGATGACGAACTTCAACCGCGACGCGGTCACGAAGGAGCTGGCGGCGCGGGGAGCTGTGGCGAAGCAGTCCCCCGAAACGGGCTACTACGTGGAAGACCCCGACGGAATCAAGATCCAGATCATGGGAGCCCCGGGCCCCGCCTGACGTTGCCTGTCCGCTGAACACTGGAGCACAGAGATGACACGATCACAGATAGCCGGCGTGCTGATCACGGTAGCGTGCGTATCCGGGGCCGCGGTCGGGCTCCGGGGCCAGCAGCCTGCTGGCGGTGCGCGCCCGCCCGCGACGGCGCCCCGGGCCGGAGGCGGCGTCCAGGCGCTCGTCGTGGACGACGCCGAGTCGGCCAGACGCGGCTTCAAGAAGAACCACGACGGCCCGCAGACCGTTGCCGAGTACGAGGCGCTCTTCAAGTCGATCTCGAACTGGGGCCGGTGGGGCAAGGACGACCAGCTTGGCGCGATGAATCTGATCACGGACGCCAAGCGCAAGCAGGCCGCCAAGCTGGTGAAGCACGGCATTGCCGTATCGCTGTCACACACCGCGGTCACCGAGACAACCGCCGACATGCCCGCGCCATTCGAGCTGAGCGGCGGCGGCAGCACGTTCAAGTACAGCTTCCACAGCACGACCCACAGCCACCTCGACGCGATCTGCCAGTTTGACTACAAGGGGCAGCTCTTCAACGGCTGGCAGATCAAGGACACGAAGTCCGCCAAGGGCTGCACCACGCTGGACGTGGACGCGCTGAAGAACGGGCTGACCACGCGCGGCGTGCTGATCGATATTCCCCGGTTGCGTGGCGTCAAGTATCTCGAACCGGGGACGCCGATCTACCCGGAGGAGATCGAGGCGTGGGAGAAGAAGGCGGGCGTGAAGATCGGACCCGGTGACGCGATCTTCCTGCGGACCGGACGCTGGCTGCGCCGGGCGGAGAAGGGCCCCTGGCAATTGTTCCCCGCGCCGCCAGGCGAGGGCGAGGCGGGGTATCACGTGTCGTGTCCCGCCTGGTTCAAGAAGCGGGATGTCGCCATCGTCGGCGCCGATGTGTCCAACGACGTAACCCCTCACGTCGAAGTCGCGGGGGAGGTGCTCAGCCTCACGCGCGGCATGCCCGTGCACTCGCTCACGATCGTGGCGCTCGGCGGCATCATCATCGACGCCCTCGATCTGGAAGCGGTGGCCGAAACCGCCGCGCGATTGAATAAGTGGGAGTTCATGCTGGTCGGCGCGCCACCGCGGGTCACGGGCGCCACCGGTGGCCTCATCAACCTGACGGCCATCTTTTAGGCCGTTGAAGGCGGGGCTTCCATGGATATGACAGTTCGTAGACGGATGCTGACGCGGGCGCTTGCCGCGTGCGCGGCGGTGGCCCTCGCGGCCGGGGCCTCGGTCCTGGCTCAGCAGGGGCCCTCCTATCGGGCCCCGCGAACCGCGGACAAGCAGCCCGACCTGCAGGGCATCTGGCAGGTGCTCAACTCGGCGGAGTTCGACCTGCTCGATCACGGGGCGTCGCTCGAGGCGCCGGCGGGCCGATCCGTCGTCGAGGGAAACGAGATTCCCTACCGACCCGAGGCGCTGGCGCAGCGCCGGGACAACTTCGCGAAGCGGGCGACCGCCGATCCCAACCGGACGTGCTCGTTTCCCGGTGTGCCGCGCATCACCTACATGCCCTACCCGTTCAAGATCGTGCAGAGCAAGGGCCTGACGATGTTTCTCTACGAGTACGGTCACCACACCCGGCTCGTGTACACGGACGGGACGCCGTTCAACGAGGAGATCCCCGCCTGGATGGGTGACTCACGAGGACGGTGGGAAGGCGAGACCTTCGTCGTCGAGAGTAAGAACTTCAACGCCGACACCTGGTTCGACAGGGTGGGGAACTTTCACAGTGACGCGCTCCACGTCGTCGAGCGCTTCACCCGCACCGGGCCCGACCACATGCGCTACGACGTGACGATCACCGACCCCAAGGTGTTCACGCGGGCATGGAAGATCTCGATGCCGCTCTATCGCCGGGTGGAGCCCGACGCCAGGCTGGTCGAGTACGAGTGTTTCGCGATGCAGGTCTTCGAAGGCGGGCGGTACGACGAGATGATCCGGCGGCTGACGCCGGCGGCACGATA
>JBIKWH010000384.1:0-2969 GCA_044356435.1 Vicinamibacterales bacterium | reverse complement strand
ACGCTGCTGGCGCGCTACGTCTCAGTGCTCTCGAGCCGGTAGCGCCACCTTCGGCGCCTTCGACAGACTCACGAGATTCGCGAACTGGCGATACGCGCCCGGCACGCCCGCCGGCAACTGGCGGAACCACGCATACGCCGTGTAGACGAACCGGCCCTTCCCGATCTCCGCGACGACTTCGCCGCCAGTCTGCGCGGGCTCTCCCCGGTCGGCCGTCGCGAGCAGCGGCACGTACTTCGGGTCGAACTTCGTGAAGGCGTAGAGATTCCGGTCCTGCACCCAGCCCGAGAAGTCCGCGGCCGTGATGGTGTTCGGGAACGTGAAGAGCGGATGCGCCGGCTGGAGGATCTCCACGGGCGCCAGCTCGTCCGTCACGCGCGACGCCATCTCGGCGGGGAAGGGCAGCACCTTCTTCGCGATGTAGTCGGGCTGCTGATACTGGACGACGAGCGTGCCGCCCTTCTCGACGTACTGCAGCAGCCGGCCGTGGTTGGCGATGAAGTCCGGCCGCGCCTGTGACGCGCGGATGCCGACGACGATGGTGTCGTAGACGGAGAGGTCGCCCGTCGCGAGCGCGTCCTTCTCGAGCATCGTGACGTTCACGCCCATGCGGCGCAGCGCATCGGGGACGTCGTCGCCGGTGCCCATCACGTAGCCCACCTTGACCGGCGCGACCTTCAGGTCGATCACCTGCGCGGTCACCGTGGCCGGTGTGTAGAGGCGGTGCGTCTGGATGTGCGGGTAGGCGATCACCTGCACGTCGTTCGTGTAGGACGCGCCGCCGACGACGGCTTCTGCCGTGATCGGGAAGCTGCCCGGCTTGCGGCCCGCCGGGGCGTGCACGACGAACGGCGCCGAGGTCTGCTCGCCCGGCTTGAGCGAGACCGGGGCGTCGGCCGGAGTCGACCGCCAGCCGGCCGGCAGCTTCAACGCGAGCGTGCCCGTGAGCGGCTCGGTGCCATGGTTGCGCGCCTGGACGACCAGCCGTTGGCTGACCGCCACCGCTCCAGGAGACGCTGCGCCCGACGGGATGACCAACAGCCGCGAGTCCACGCCGACGGTCACGGCCGGCACCACGTTCACGTTGCGGCGCAGTTCGCCGCGGACCTGATCGGCCATGCGGAACTGCACCGGCTCGGTGAGCGTGACGCGCTCGCCGCCGATGGTCATCGTGTAGCTCGCCTGGAGGAGCGGCGGGTCGAACGGCAGGCCGCGCGAGGGGGCCGTCCAGGCGTAGCTCTCCGTGCGCCGCTGGCGCTCGAGGAAGTAGGGTTGCGTCGGTTGCGCCGTGGCCGGTGCCGTGGCGGTGACGCGCGTGGTGAAGGCGGGCGCCTCGCGCCGGATGAACGGGTTGCCGGTGTCGTCCTGGCCGTCCCCGTCCGCCTTCGCCACCGTCCAGCCCTGCGGCGCCTGCACGGCGACGGTGACATCCTGCGCTGCGTCCTTCGGTCCGAACAGCCGCGCGCTGACAGTGAGTGACCGGCCGGGGACGACGGTTTCCCGGTCGGCCAGCGGGTCGAGCGTGATCCCGGCCGCGCGGGCCAGCGCCTCGGCGGCGTCGTCCTCCTTCAGGGCGAGCAGGAAGTCGGCGTCGGCCTTTGCCAGCTCGCTGCCGGCGGCACTCTTCAGCGCGGCACGGGCGCTGCGCACGGCCTTCAGCGCGGCGGCGATGGCCGGCACGCTCCTCGACGGTTGCAGCGCGTTGAACTCGCCCAGCGCACGAGCCGCCGCCGTCTGCAGCGCGCCCAGCTCGGCGGCTAGCGTGCCCGCGGGCAGGCCGCTCGTGGCCGCGATGCCGGCGAGCGACGTGTCGATGCCGTCGAACACGCCGGCTTCCGTGGCGGTCTGCGGCACCAGGCTCGTCAGCAGCTTCAGGCCCGTCGTCATCGGGCCGCGCACCTCGATGCCGCCCATCGACTGCGACTTGTGCTGGCTGCGTCCCTCCGACGCGATCTCGGCATACGAGCGGCCGATGACGGGGTCGAAGGCGCCCGCCTGCACGGTGACGCTCGGCGGGTCGCTGGCGGCGGCCGGGAAGCGCTGGCCGCGATAGAGCTTCTTCGCCTGCCACGGGCGCAGGCCCTCGGCGAGCTGGTCGGGGAACTGTGCCGGGTCCGCGGCGGCCGCAAACGCGAGCGGTGTGAGGTAGCCCGCGAAGGAGTGGTGCCCGTGGCCGTCGGCCGGCGTGCCGCTGAAGCGGGAGTAGATCACGAGCGGCCGGTAGGTGCGGATCACGCGCACGGCGTCACCGAGGACCTCGCGCTCATCCCACTTCGCCTGCGCCTCTTCCAGTGATTTCGAGAAGCCGTAGTCGAACGTGCGCGTGAAGAACTGGTCGGCGCCGTCGAGCCGGCGCGCCTGGAGCAGTTCCTCGGTGCGGATGATCCCGAGTGCGTCGAACAGCTCCGGCCCGATGATGTTCTGCCCGCCCTCCCCGCGGTTCAGCGAGAGATAGGCCACGCGGGCGTGGTCGCCGCGCACGGTGCGGGCGATGAAGAAGGAGTCCTCGTCGTCCGGGTGGGCGCCGGTGTGGAGCACGCTCGCGGTGGTCTGCATGCGCTGCAGAAGCTGCGCGAGACCCATGGCGCCGAGGTTGTAGACGGGCCGGACCTGCGCGGCGGGATTCGCCAGCAGGGCGAGGCCGGCGAACACGGCGACCAGGGCGACGGGTGCGCGACGCATAGGGGACATTATGATGTGACCCGATGCTTCGCACGCGCCACGTGCTGCCGTGGACTGCTGCTCTGATTCTGCTGCTTCTGGTCGCGATGGGGAGCGTCGTGCCATCCGCCCAGTCGGCGCAGGCCGGGCCGCAGCCGCAGTCTCCGCTGGTGGCGCTCGCTGTCCCCGGGCGCGTCAACGTCGTGCCGTCGATGGCGGCGCGCGGGCCGTTCGTCGTCGTGACATGGGCGGCGTCTTCCGGTAACCGGACGGACGCCTTCGTGGCCGTCAGCCGTGATGGCGGACGT
>JBIKWH010000383.1:0-2975 GCA_044356435.1 Vicinamibacterales bacterium | reverse complement strand
CAGAGGCATGCACAACACGCGACCTCGCGACTCACTTGGTTAAAACATCGGCTCAGACGAGCCTCCGAAAACCATCACGAGCAAAGCAGGAACTCTCCGAGCTTAGACCGCGACCCGGCGGGAATCAAGGTGCGCCGGCCGCCCTCACGTGGGGCAGATGCGCCAGCGCGTCGTCCACGATCCGCTCGAGGCGCAGCGCGCGTTCCTGCAGGGTGTCGTCCGCCGTGGACCGCTGCTGCTGGAGCCGGAACAGCTCGTCGGTGATGTTCAGCGCCACGAGCATCGCCTGCGACAGCAGGTCGCGTTCCGGCGCGGCGTCGCTCGCGACCTGAAGCTTGCGTTCGACGTACGCGGCCAGCTCGGCGACGTAGGCGGTGTCGAGCGTGCTCCGAATCGGATAACGCTGCCCGGCGATCTCGACGGTGACGACCCGTGGTTCGGGCATCGGCGTCCGCTGTCTACAGGGCGATCTGTTCGAGCTGCTGCAGCATCTCGCTGACGCGCCCGCGGATGACGTCGCGCTCCTCGCGGAGCGTCGTGACCTCTCCCGAGGCCTGCCGCGCGTCGGCGAGCTCGGTCTGGAGGCTCGCGACTTCCGCGGTCAGCCGGGCGTTCTCGTCCGCGGCCTTCGCCTGGTCGGCGCGCAGCCGCGCCACCATGGTGACCAGCAGGGTCACCTTCTCTTCGAGGCGATCAATCGGCTCGAACTCCACATCCTGCGCAAATGCCTGTTTCGCCATTCAGCCCCCGCTCCAGAAAACGTCAAGCGATAGTGGCATGAAGCGGCACCCGCCGCAAGATGCTGTAGCCCTGCACCCGCCTCTGGCAGCGACGTGCTTGGCGCGATCGAGGGTGGTTCTAGCGCTGGACGGCGCTGTGCTCGCGCTGCAGCGCAGCGAGGACGGCGCGCATGGCGTCGTCGACCTCGGTGTCCGTAAGCGTGCGGTCGGGCGACTGGAACGTCAGGTGGAACGAGAGCGATACCTGGCCGGCCGGAACGCCCTTGCCCGTGTAGCGGTCGAACTCGCTGACGCGCACGAGGGAGGATGCCTGCGCGGCGGCCTGGATCGTCTCGCGCACGCGCCCGGCGCTCAGCGCGTCGCTGACGAGGATCGAGATGTCGCGCGTGCTCGACGGGAAGCGTGGCAGCGCCGTGACGCGGGCCTGCGCGGTGGTGCCGAGGGTCGCGAGGGCGTCAGCGTCGAACTCCGCGGCGTAGACGGCGTCGGCTGCCGGGAGGCCCAGCGCATCGACCACCGCTGGCGTGAGACGCCCGAAGACACCGAGGCGTGCGGTGCCGGCCATGAGCGCGGCCGTCTGCCCGGTTACCAGCCACGGCTCTCGGGCGGGCTCGACGGTTGCCGGGACACCTGAAAGGGCAGCCACGCGGAGCGCGAGGCCCTTGAGGTCGAACAGGTCGACGTCGCGCGTGCCGCCGCTCCAGTGCTCGGGCGTGGCCGCGCCCGTCCACACGCAGGCGAGCGTGCGGCATTCACCGGCGCTCCGGCTGAAGCGGTTGCCCACCTCGAACAGGCGGACATCGCGCACCTGGCGTCGCCGGTTGTGCCCGACCGCGGAGGCCAGACCCGGCACGAGCGACGGCCGCAGCACGGCGAAGGTTTCCGAAAGCGGGTTCGCGATGGCGGCGATGTCTGCCGCATCCGCCACGAGCGCGGCGGCGCGCTGTTCGATGAAGCCGAACGTCACGGCCTCCGAGAAGCCGGCCGCCGTCATCAGGTCGCGCAGGCGCCAGGCCTGCGTGACGCGCGGGTCCACCGGTGGCGGGGGAGCCGTCAGCGTGGGGAAGGTCGACGGGATGTGGTCGAAGCCGATGTGGCGGGCGACCTCTTCGATCAGATCGACTTCGCGCAGCACGTCCACGCGTCGCGTCGGCACGGCCACGCGCCACCCATCCTCCACAGGCGTGAGGTCAAAACCGAGGCGCGTCAGGATCCGCTCGATGTCGGCGTCGGCGATAACCGTGCCGATGAGGCCGGCGACCTTCGCGCGGCGCAGCACGAGCGAGCGCGGGGAGATGCCGAACGGGTGACGCGTCTGGTCGAGTACGTCTCCGCGGCGTGTGCCGGCGCCGATCTGTTCCATCAGATCGAGTGCGCGCGCAAGGGCGACGCGCGGCATGTGCGGATCCGCGCCACGTTCGAACCGCATGCTGGCCTCGGTCTTGAGGCCGAGCGCCTTGCTCGTGCGGCGCACGGAGAGCGGCGCGAAGTACGCGCTCTCGAAGAGCACCGCCTGCGTCGAGCCCGAGACTTCCGAGGTGGCGCCGCCCATCACGCCGGCCACGGCCACGGGACGCGAGGCGTCCGCGATGACCAGCATGCCGGGCTTGAGCGCACGGTCGTGCCCATCGAGGGTGCGGAGCGTTTCACCGGCCCGGGCATCGCGCACGCGGATCTCGGGGCCGTCGAGCTTCGCCAGGTCGAAGGCGTGCATCGGGTGGCCAAGCTCGAGCAGCACGTAGTTCGTGACGTCGACGATGTTGCTGATGGGCCGCACGCCAGCGGCCAGCAGCCGCTGCTGCAGCCACTCGGGAGACGGGCCGACGGTGACATCCGCCACCGCAGCGGCATAGCGCGGGCAGAGGTCCGGCGCGTCCAGGTGAATCTCGACGCCGATCGCCGCGCGGTCGGCGTCCGAGGGCCCCGCCGCGTCGGGCGTGCCGACGAGATGAAGCCGGAAGACCGTGGCCACTTCACGCGCGATGCCGACGACCGACATCGCATCGGGCCGGTTGGCCGTGACCTCGAAGTCGATGACGGCGTCGTCGTCGCCGACCGGGTCAACGCCCTCCACGGCGAAGCCGTGCAGCGACATCTCGCGGCCGATGGCCTCGGCCGTGCCGGGCACATCCACGAACTCACGGAGCCAGGAGAGGAGGATCTTCATAGCACCGGAAACTGTTCGAGGAAGCGCAGGTCGTTCTCGTAGAACAGGCGGATGTCGTCCACGCCGTA
>JBIKWH010000382.1:0-2977 GCA_044356435.1 Vicinamibacterales bacterium | reverse complement strand
TCGGCCCGGAAGGTGACCGGCGGCGCCTGCGGGGCGGGCGCGGGTGAAGAGGGCTGCTGGGCCGAGAGCCCGGCCGCGCATCCGAAGACCAACAACAACCGCAGGCTCGTCTGTGACATGGGTGGAATCCTTGGTGAGCTGACGCGTCCGATTATAGGACCTCATCCGCGGCCATCCGGCCGGCCCGGCCAAGCGTGCAGACGCGGCGTCAAAGAGACAGGACTGATATCTAATACCCACCACCCCATGGCGCTCGATATCGCTGCAATTCAACAGGCACTTGCCGCGGACGGCCTCGATGGCTGGCTGCTCTACGACTTCCACGGGAACAACCCGGTGGCGTCGCGGCTGGCCGGGCTGTCGGCGGGCACCGGGCACATGACGACCCGGCGGTGGTACTACCTGATTCCCGCAACGGGAGAACCGGCCGGCCTCGTGCACGCCATCGAGCGCCACAATCTGGACGCGCTTCCGGGCAACAAGGCGATCTACGCGGGGCGCGAGCAGCTCGAAGCCGGCCTCACGGCCCTCCTGCGCGGCATGAAGCGCGTGGCCATGGAGTACTCGGCCGGGTGCGCGATCCCGTACCTGTCCCGCGTGGACGCGGGGACGGCCGAGGCCGTCCGCACGCGCGGCGTGGAGATCGTCTCGTCGGGCGACCTCGTGCAGCAGTTCGAGGCCCGCTGGTCCGCGGCGCAACTCGCGTCGCACCAGAGCGCCTCCGGCGCGCTCTACCGCATCAAGGACCGGGCGCTCGCCGCCATCGCGCACGCGCTCGCGTTCAGCGGCTCGGTCCAGGAATACGCGATCCAGCAGCAGATGAGCGGCTGGTTCCGCGAAGAAGGCCTGGTCAGCGACTCGGACCCGGTGGTCGGCGCCGGTGAGAACGGTGGCAACCCGCACTATCTCCCGACGGCCACGCGGTCGCGCGCCATCACGCCGGGCGACACGATCGTGCTGGACCTCTGGGGCAAGCGGACCGAGCCCGGCGCCGTCTTCGCGGATATCACGTGGGTCGCCTTTGCCGGCACGCGCGTGCCGGAGCGGGTCGCCACGGCGTTTGCCGCTATTGCGGCAGCGCGGGACGCCGCGATCGCCCTCGTGAAGGACCGGGCAGCGTCGGGGCAGGACCTCCGGGGCTGGGAAGTGGACCGGGCCGCACGCACGGTGCTCGAGCGCGCGGGCTTCGGGCCGCACATCCTGCACCGGACGGGGCACAGCCTGGGTGAGGACGTGCACGGCACGGGCGTGCATATGGATGACTTCGAAACCCACGACGACCGGCGGATCCTGCCGGGCACGGGTTTCACGATTGAACCGGGGCTCTACTTCCCGGATTTCGGCGTACGCACGGAGATCAACATGTTCCGTGGTGAAAAGGATGCGGCCGTCACGGGGCCGTGCCAGACTGAGGTAACGGCGCTGGCCTGACGGGCCGCTCCCGGCTGGCTTTCTGGAGGCACTATGTCGAATCGTAAGACGTCGGTTTTCTATGCATTGCTGATCGCGGTCGTCTCGCTCGCCGTCGGGATGGTGATTGCCTCCCGCCTCGGAATGGCGCCGGAATCCGGCGCGCAGACGGCGGCCCCACCGCAGAACAGCAAGCCCATCAGCGGGCCCATCGACGCCACGACGTTCCGGACGATCGCCAAGGCGGCGAACCCGGCCGTCGTGAACATCCGGACCGAGTCCAAGCAGAAGGACCAGGATCTCAGCGACTTCTTCGGCGGCGGCGGTGGCGGCGGCGGGGATGACCTCCTCGAGCGGTTCTTCGGCGGCGGGGGCGGCGGTCAGGGCCAGCAGCGCCGCGGGCAGCGCCAGGAGCCGAAGGAGCAGGTCGCCGTCGCGGCGGGCACCGGCTTCATCATCGACAAGGCCGGCTTCATCATGACGAACAACCACGTCGTGGAAGGCGCCACCAAGATCGAAGTGACGCTCGACGGCGACGAGGACGTCTCCTACAAGGCGAAGATCGTCGGCCGCGACCCGCTCAGCGACAGCGCGCTGCTGGAGCTCATCGAGAAGCCGAACCGCGTGCTCCCCGAGGTCAAGCTGGGCGACTCGTCACAGATGCAGCCGGGTGACTGGGTCATGGCCATTGGGAACCCGTTCGGTCTCGCCCACACGGTCAGCGTGGGCGTCATCAGCGCGGTGGAACGCTCCTTCCCCGTGGCGGACGGCCGCTTCCAGCAGGTGCTCCAGACGGACGCCGCCATCAACCCCGGCAACTCGGGCGGCCCGCTGCTGAACATCCGCGGTGAAGTCGTCGGCATGAACACGGCCATCTACAGCGACTCGCGCGCCAGCGGCAACATCGGCATCGGCTTCGCCATGCCGGTGAACCTGCTGCGCGACCTCCTCCCGCAGCTCCGCGGGGGGAAGGTGACGCGCGGCCGCATCGGCGTCGGCGTCAACCCGGTGCCCACGAGCGCGCTGGAGGAGTTCGGCCTCAGCTCGAAGATGGGCGCGCTCGTCTCGACGGTGGACCGCAAGGGTCCGGCCTACAAGGCCGGTGTCGAGCCGGGTGACGTGATCATCGAGTTCAACGGCCGTCCGGTGAAGAACAACACCGAGCTGGTGTCGATGGTCGGCTCCACCCGGCCGGGCTCCACCGTGCCGCTCAAGGTGATGCGTGAGAAGCAGCAGAAGTCGCTGAACATCACCATCGAGGAGCTCAACGTCGAGGCCGAGCCCTCGGGCGATTCGCCGAGCAACAGCGACGACGAGGAAACCTCCAAGGGCTTCGGTCTCACGCTCGGCAACATCACGCCGGAGGTCTCGCGCCGGCTGAAGCTGGAGAGCGGCGTGCGCGGCGCCATCGTGATGGATGTCGAACAGGGTAGCCCCGCCGCACGTGGTCCGCTGGCCCCCGGCGACATCATCACGCGCGTCAACGGCAAGACGGTCGCCACGGCGGCGCAGGCCAGCTCCGAGCTGAACGCCATCAAGGCCGGCGGCACGGCGCGCCTCCTGGTGC
>JBIKWH010000381.1:0-2979 GCA_044356435.1 Vicinamibacterales bacterium | reverse complement strand
CTTCGACGATGACAGTATCTACGCCACGTTCCGCTGCTGGGAAGATCACCTGGACCGGATGGTGGCCAACGAACTGCGCCGCGACAACGTCGCCATCGCGAACAACGAGTACGTGGCGGTCTCCTTCGATACGATGCTCGACCGGCTGAACGGGAGCTTCTTCACCGTCTCGCCCATCGGCGGGCGGATGGACGGCCAGTCGTCGAACGACCGCGCCGTGTCGAACGACCCCAACCCGATCTGGATCTCCAGGACCGGGCGCTTCGAACACGGCTGGACCGTGGAGATGGCGATTCCCTTCAAGTCGCTCCGGGTGCAGTCGGCGCGCGAGCAGACGTGGGGCCTCATGGCCATGCGGGCCAACCGCTGGAAGAACGAGATCTCCTTCGTCGTCCCCATGCCGCCGGCCCGCGGCGCGGGCGGCGTCGCCATGATGTCGCGGGCCGCCACGCTGGTCGGCGTCGAAGCGCCCCCGCCCGGCCTGAACCTCGACGTGAAGCCGTTCGCCACGGCGAGCGTCACCACCGACCGGCCCACGCGGGTCAGCAACCGGAGCGACGGCGACGCCGGGCTCGACGTGAAGTGGTCCTTCTCGCGCTCGGCCAGCGCCGACATCACCGTGAACACCGACTTCGCGCAGGTGGAAGCCGACGACGCGCAGGTCAACCTGACGCGCTTCAACCTGTTCTTCCCGGAGAAGCGCGACTTCTTCCTCGAGAACCAGGGTACGTTCGCCATCGGCGGGATCGCGGCCGGCGGGTCGGCGGCCGGCGCGGGTGATGCGCCCGTGCTCTTCTACAGCCGGCGCATCGGCCTCAGCCAGGCCGCAGCCGTGCCGATTCAGGCCGGTGGGCGGCTCACGGGTCGGGTCGGCAAGTTCAACGTCGGGCTGCTGAACATCCGCACGGGCGACGACGACGCCACCGGCGCCCGCGCGACCAACTTCGCCGTGGCCCGCGTCCGCCGCGACCTGCGGAAGCGCACGCACATAGGAGGAATGGTCACCTCACGGTCCCGCGGCGACACGCGCGCCTCCGGCAGCGAGCTGTACACGCTCGACGGCTCGCTCGGCTTCTTCACCGACTTCAACATCTACGGGTACTGGGCCCGCTCGCGCACGCCCAAGGTCAGCACGGGTGACCAAAGCTATCGCGCCCAGCTCGACTACGCGTCAGACCGTTATGCCGTGCAGGCCGAGCACCTGACCGTCGGCGCGCAGTTCAACCCCGAGGTCGGCTTTGTGCGACGCCTCGACATGCGCAAGACGTACGGGATGTTCCGCTTCAGCCCGCGGCCGAAACACGCCAGCCGCATCCGCAAGTTCTTCTGGACCACGACCGCCAACTACATCGAGAACACCGCCGGCCGGCTCGAGACGCGCACGATCGACAGCGAGTTCGCGATGGACGTCCAGAACGGCGACCGCGTGAGCGTGAGCGCGACATCCAACTACGAGTTTCTCCCCCGCCCCTTCCGCATCGCGAGCACCGTGACCCTGCCGGTGGCGGCCTACGACTTCGGCTTCGTGCGGGCCGCCTATACGTTCGGACAGCAGCGGAAGCTCTCCGGCGGCGTGAGCCTTGAGCGCGGCGCCTTCTACAACGGCGACCGGACGACGCTCAGTGTGAGCCGGGGCCGGGCGGAGCTCTCGTCCCACCTGTCGATCGAACCGACGCTCTCGCTGAACCGGGTGCATCTGCAACAGGGTGACTTCACGACGACGGTGGCGGGCACGCGCATCACGGCGACGGTCACGCCGTGGATGTTCACCAGCGCGCTGATTCAGTACACATCGGCGACCAACACGCTGTCCGCCAACGTCCGCTTCCGCTGGGAGTACCGGCCGGGCAGCGAGCTGTTCGTGGTCTACAACGACCAGCGCGACACGCTGCGGCCGGGGTTTCCGGACCTGCAGAACCGCGCGATCATCGTCAAGGTCAACCGGCTCTTCCGCTACTGACCTTCACTCACAGCGCCGTTCGCCGGAGGCGAAGGCTGTTGCTCACGACGCTGACCGAGCTGATCGCCATCGCGGCGCTGGCCAGGATCGGACTCAGCAGCAAGCCGAAACCCGGATAGAGCACGCCGGCCGCCACCGGAATCCCCACGACGTTGTAGGCGAACGCCCAGAACAGGTTCTGCCGCATCGTCCGCACCGTTCGCCGGGAGAGCCGGATTGCCGCCACGACCGCCGTCAGGTCTCCGCGGAGCAGCGCGATGTCGGCTGCATCGACCGCGATGTCCGACCCACTGGCCATGGCCATGCCGACATCCGCCTGGGCGAGCGCCGGCGCGTCGTTCACGCCATCACCGACCATGGCCACCACCGCGCCCTGCGCCTGCAGCCGGCGGATCTCCGCCACCTTGCCCTCCGGCCGGACGCCCGCGACAACGCGCGTGACACCGGCCTCGCGGGCAATGACCTCGGCCGTGGCCTCCGTGTCTCCGGAAAGCATCACGACGTCGATCCCGAGGGCCCTCAGCGCGTCGACCGCCTGCCGGGACGTCGGCCGCAGGCGGTCCGCGATGGCGAAGAGCACGCGTGCGTCCCCGACGGCGGCGGCCACGACCGTCCGTCCGTGGCCTCCGAGCCGGGCCATCTCGACCGCGAGCGCCGCCATGTCGATACCCTGGCGTTCGAGGAACTCGCGATTCCCCACCGTCACAGGCTGGCCGTCGACCAGTCCCGCCACGCCGCCGCCCGGTTCACTGACAAAGTCCTGCACGCTCCGCTGGACGCCGCGGGGTGCCACCGCCGCGCGGGCGATCGCCTCGGCCAGCGGGTGTTCGGACCGCCCTTCGAGCGCCGCGATCTGCGGGAGCACGCGCGCCAGGGCGTCCGGGTCCGGGCTCCACGTCTCCACGACCTCCGGCCGGCCCTCGGTCAGGGTCCCCGTCTTGTCGAGCACGACCGTGGTCACCTGCCCGGTCCGCTCGAGCGCCTCACCGCCCTTGATCAGAATCCCGCGCTCGGCCCCG
>JBIKWH010000350.1:0-3177 GCA_044356435.1 Vicinamibacterales bacterium | reverse complement strand
TATCTACACGGTGACGCCCCTCGGCATGGTGGCCGCGCTGGACGCCGGGACGGGGGAGCAGCAGTGGCTCTTCGACCCCAAGGCGTACAAGGAGCCGAAGCCGCACAGTATCGGCTGGACGCACCGCGGGCTGACCTGGTGGAGCGACGGCAAGGGGATGGACCGCGTGTTCGCGGCGACCACCGACGGCTACATCTACTCGCTTGATGCGAAGACCGGCGTGCCGGACGCCGGCTTCGGCACCGGCGGCCGCGTGGACGCCACCGAGGGTGTGCGCAACGCGAAGCGCTCCGTCAACTTCACGGCGCGCAAGCCGGTGGTCGCGGGCGATGTGATCGTGGCCGGGAATGCGCTGCTCGACCCGCCGGCCGGGAAAGAGTCGGCCTTCCCGCCCGGCGTGGTCCGCGCCTGGAACGCACGGACGGGGAAGACCCTCTGGACCTTCAACATCATTCCGCTGAAGGGGGAGTTCGGATACGACACGTGGGGCAACAACTCCGCCGACACGATGGCGGCCGCCAACGCGTGGGCCGGCGTGACGTACGACCCCGAGACGGACTACGTCTACTTCGTGACGTCGAACCCCGGCAACGACTACAACGGCGTGCTGCGTCCCGGTGACAACCTGTTCTCGGACAGCATCGTCTGCGTCGAAGCGAAGACCGGTAAGCGCGTGTGGCACTACCAGGTGATTCACCACGACATCTGGGACTACGACCTCACGATGCCGCCGTCGCTCGTGGACATCACGGTGAAGGGGCGCAGGGTCAAGGCGGTGATCGGCATCAACAAGACCGCGATGGTGTACCTGCTCGATCGCCGGACGGGCGTGCCGGTCTTCCCGACGCCGGAGACACCGATTGCGTCACAGCTCCAGACCAACGGAGATCAGGTGTCGAAGACACAGCCGATGCCGCCGGCTGGCCTCCGTATGGACCACCAGGGGTCGAGCTTCGAGCAGTTGCTGGACTTCACGCCGGAGCTGAAGAAGAAGGCGATCGACAACGTGCAGCACGTCGATCTGGGACCCGTCTACACGGCGGCCACGACGCGCGGGCTGCTGGCGTCGCCGACCTCGCTTGGTGGGGCGAACTGGGGCGGGAGCGCGTTCGACCCGGAGACAGGGATTCTCTACACGCCGACCCGCACGACCACGCAGATCCTCCGGCAGCGCCCGGCCGTGCCCGGTGCGCCCGCGGCAGCGGCACCGCCGTCGGCCGCACCCGTCCATGGCGCCGCGCCGCCGCCCCCCGCCAATCTCAGCTCGTTGCTCTACGTGGACGACCTGCCCATCTTCAAACCCCCGTACGCCCGTGTGACGGCACTGGACCTGGGCAAGGGGCAGGCGGCCTGGGTGACGCCGATCGGCAACGGGCCGCGCAACCACCCGGCGCTCAAGGGCCTTCCGAAGCTTCCAGCCCTTGGTGACGCGATCCTGGGCGGCTCGCCGCTGGTGACGAAGACACTACTGTTCGTCGGCGTCACCTACACCTTCGTGACGGGGCTGCCGCAGCCCGTGCCGTGGGAGAAGTGGTCCGACCCGGACTTCAAGACGAACGTGCTCTACGCGTACGACAAGAAGACGGGCAGGCAACTGGCGGTGTTCAAGGCCGGCAACCTGGGTGCGGCGGGACCGATGACCTACCTGCACAAGGGCAAGCAGTACATCGCGCTGGCGACGGGCAACGGCCCGGATTCCGAGCTGGTCGCGTACGCGCTGCCGTAGGCGCGACGCCGACCGCGCCGCTGCCCCGGGATCGCCGGAGCTACGCCAGCGCTACGCCAGCGCCGGCGTCTGGCCCGGTCCGGCGGCGCGCAGGGTGATGCGGAACAGGCTCCCGGCCGGGGCGTGTTCGAGCGTGAGCTGGCCGCCCATGGCGTCCACGGCCCAGCGGGCGATCCCGAGTCCGAGTCCTGAGCCGTCGCCGGATGTTGCCGCGTCGCGATAGAAACGGTCGAACACGCGTGCGCGGCGCTCGGGCGCGATGCCCGGACCTTCGTCCTCGATGTCGAGGCCGCAGCGGCCGTCATCGGTCCACACCCGGACCTGCACGCGCGACCCGTCCGGGCTGTACTTGATCGCGTTGTCGACGAGGTTCGTCAGCGCCTGGCGCAGCAGCACCGGGTCGGCCACGCTGAGCGCCTGGACCGTCTGCGCGACGACGAGCGTCTGCCCCTTCTCTTCCGCCAGCACGTCGAGTTGCGAGGTGACGTCGGTCGCCAGGATCCCGAGGTCGACGACCTCGAGCGAGGGCTCCGTGGCGCCGCGTTCGGCGCGGGACAGCGCGAGCAGGCGGTCCACGAGGATCGTGAGACGGTCGCCTTCCTCCAGCATGCTCGCCACGACCTCGCGATACGCGGACGCATCGCGCGGTTCCCGGAGTCCCACCTCGCCGACCGCTCGCATGGCCATCAGGGGCGTCCGCAGCTCGTGTGAGACGTCCGACGTGAACCGCCGCATCTGCCCGAACGACGACTCGAGCCGGCCCAGCATCTCGTTGATCACGGACGCCAGCCGGCCGAGCTCGTCCTGCGGGTTCTCGACGGGCAGCCGGTCGTGCAGGTCGCGAGCCGAGATGGAGCGTGCGCGGGCGGCCATCCGGTCCACTGGGCTCAGCGCGCCACGCGCGAGCCAGTAGCCACCGATGCCGGCCACACACGCGGCCAGCGGCAGCCCGAGGATCAGGATCAGGGCGAGGTTGCGCTGATCCTGGCGCATGGTCGCCTCGGACCGGGCCACCTGAATGACGACGGGCTCCGTGCCGAGCCGGGACGGCGCGCTGAGCACGCGGTAATTCGCGTCGGCGACAGGCACGGCCACGATGTGCCCGTCGGCCGAGGCCGCGAGCCGGGGGCTCTCGCCGATCGGGTTCCAGTCCGCGTTGGTGGTCCGGTGCAGCAGCCGGCCGTCAGGGGCAAAGACCTGGAGCCACGGGGCATCGGGGTCGCCCAGCTCGCCTTCGAACCAGGTGAACGTGCCGTCCGGCCGCTTCTCCCACATCTCCGCGGCCCAGCGGAAGTCGCCCCGCAGCCGTTCGTCCAGCGCGGAGGAGGCGTTCCGCTGCACGACGGCGAACACGGCGGCCGCGTAGACGCCCAGCACCAGCAGCATCGCCGCAACGTGGGCGAGCGTCAGGCGGATGCGGACAGGGAAGGGACGCCGCGTCATGGCGTCTG
>JBIKWH010000074.1:0-7391 GCA_044356435.1 Vicinamibacterales bacterium | reverse complement strand
GTGTGGACCAGCGGCGGCGACTCTTCGACGTCGAGCTTCCGGCGCAGCCGCGCGATGTGCACATCGATCACGTTGCTGAGTGTGGAGCTGCGGGAGGTCTCCCGCCAGACGTCCGCGGTGAGGGCGTCGCGCGAGACGACCTGTCCCTGACGCTCGAGCAGATAGCGGAGCAGCTCGAACTCCCGCAGCGTCAGGTCGATGGGCACGCCGCCGCGTGTCACGGTCCGCTCGGTGACGTCCAGCTCGAGGTCGCCGAGGGTCAGCCGCTGCGGGTCCACCGCGCCGCGGCGCAGCACCGCGCGCATCCGCGCGAGGAGCTCCGCGAATGCGAACGGCTTGACGAGATAGTCGTCGGCTCCGCTGTCGAGCCCGAGCACGCGGTCCTCGGCCGCGTCGCGGGCCGTCAGAATCAGCACCGGCGTCTTCAGCCCGCGCTGCCGCAGCGTGCCGAGGACTTCGAGCCCGTCCCGGCCCGGGAGACCCAGGTCAAGGAGGAGCAGGTCGAAGCGCTCATTGACGGCGCGGTAGAACCCGCCTTCGCCCGTGGTCTCGACGCTGACGTCGTACCCCTCGGCCTGGAGGCCTTCACGAAGCGCACTGGCGACCTTGGGCTCGTCTTCGATCACGAGTACACGCGTGGGCGCTCCGGACACGAGGGGAGTGGCCACTAAGGCGCGCTCCATGTCCAGCCGTCGCGCGCCCGGACCACCGACGTCAGCCACAGCCGGTGGTCGGCCGCCACGCGTCCCGGGTTTCCCCGCAGCGTCACGCGTTCACCGGCCTTCAGCGTCTGCGGCGTGAGGCCCCTGGCACGCAGGGTGCTGACGCCCTTGAGCTCGCCGACCCACAGGGTCTTGCCGTCGCCGGTACCGCTCTCCCGGACGTGCAGGAACGAGTGCGGCTCGGCATAGATGGCGCGCACGACATCCCCCGTCACGGTGACCTCGCGCTGCATGTCGTAGCTGGCGAACGGGTGGTGCGCGGATCCCCGGGACGCGGCAAGCGCCACCAGGGCCACCGTGGTGATGAGCAGGCGTTGACGCATGGGAGTCTCGTCGGTCCGACAGAGCACGATACCAGCCGGGGCCACTTCGCAGCTACCACTCGTCCTCTTCATGAAGCGCCGTTCATGAACTCTTCAGGTTGGTCTCGCCGGGGCGTTATCTAGACTCGTGGGTCGAGGACTCCTGATGAACCGTGTGATGACGAGCGTGTGGAAGGGGGCGTCCGCGTGGCGGCACCTCGTGCTGAGTGGCCTGCTGGCGGGCGCTGGCGTGCTGGTGGTGACGGAATCCGTGGCTGCGCAGACGCTGTCGGTGACCGGAACCGTGCGCGACACCACCGGCGTGATTCCTGGCGCCACGGTAGCGCTGCACTCGAACCTGGGAGAGCGCTCCACGGCGACCGATGCCGCCGGGCACTACCGCTTCGAGGGTCTTGCCGCGGGCTCGTTCCAGGTGGAAGTCTCGATGCGCGGCTTCCAGACCGTGGTCCGGGACGTGACGCTCGGCACCGAGAGCGCGTCGGTCGACGTCGTCCTCGAGGTCGGCCGCATCTCGACCACGCTGACGGTCACCGCGGTGGCCGGCCGCGCCACGGCGAGCCGTCTGGCGGTGTCCAACGATGACCTGCCGGCGCAGGTGAGCGCCGTGCCGCAGGAGTTGATGCGCCAGCAGTCGGTCAACTCGGTGATGGACGCGCTCAAGAACGCCTCCGGTGTGCAGGCGTTCCGGTGGTACGGCGTCTACGAGCAGTACACGATCCGCGGGTTCACCGACCCGGATCGAGACGGCACCAACGCGATGCTCGTCGACGGCCTGCGCATGGGCGGCAACCGCTACAGCTCGCAGACGAACAACATCGAGAGCATCGAGGTGATGAAAGGGCCGAGCTCGGTGCTCTACGGCCGCGGAGCCGTCGGCGGCGCCATCAACCTCGTCCGCAAGAAGCCGCAGGCGATCAAGGCGTTCGACCTGAGCTACCGCGGCGGCAGCTTCAACACGCATCAGCTCGCCGGTGGCGCCACTGGTGCGATTGCCGGGAACGACCGCCTGCTGTATCGGGCGGATGCGAGCTTCGAGCACAGCGACGGCTGGCGCGACGCCGGCGCGGATCGTCTGAACATCTCGCCCTCGCTGACGGTGCTGCTGCCGGGCAGCCGCCGCCTGACGGCGTATCAGCAGTTCAACCGCAATCGCTACGACGGCGACGGTGGCGTGCCGCTCAACATGGTGAGCCACCCGAGCTACAAGCCCGAGCTGCGGTTCAACCTGCCGCAGGACCGCGTGCTCGTGCAGGACTCGCAGACGCAGGTGCTCTTCTCGAGCGACCTGGCGTCGGCGTGGCAGTTCCGCGCGGCGTTCCAGGCGCAGCGGACAAGCGATCAGTACTTCGTGACGGAAGGCGTCTACGGGTCACCCTCCGAGCACCTGGTGTACCGGGAACCGCTGGACTTCCACCACATCCGCCGGCCGCTGCAGGGTCAGGCCGAACTGGTGGGCCGGGTTCAGGGTGCGGGTACGCACAACCTGCTCGTCGCCTACGAGTACCAGCGCGACAAGTACCGCACCGAGGTCACGGCGGGCGACGACCCCGACTGCCTCTGCGGCTACTGGTACCTGACGGTGGAGCCGATGGATATCCGGACCATGCGGGAGACGCAGGCCGGAAGGCTCGACGTGAGCACGGTCGAGCGCACCACCTTCATCCACGATCGTCTGAACAGCCTGACGGTGCAGGACCAGATCGACGTGCACGCGAAGCTGAAGGTCAACCTCGCGGGCCGACTCGAGGGCTATCGACGCAACGTGGACCGTGTCGGCGGGTTCCCGTTCCGCCCGGTACGTCGGGAACAGACGGCGTTCACGTATCGCGCCGGTGCGGTCTACGCGCCGGTGGCGGATCAGCAGTTCTACGTCTCGACGGCAACCGCCTTCACGCCAGTCACCACCGTGCCGGCCGACGGGTCGCAACTCGACCCGAGCACGTCCAGGAGCCTCGAGGTGGGTCACCGCTGGCAGGGGCTGAACGGCCGCGTTGACACGAGCGTCGCCGGGTACTACGTCATCCGGAACAACCTGGCTGTCCGTCAGTCGGTGACGACGTTCATCCAGGCCGGCGAGCAGCGCTCCAAGGGACTCGACGTGGACGTGAACACGGATCTCGGCGGTCGCACCGCGCTGATCGTCAACTACGGCTTCGCGGCGCCGATCTTCACCGACGCGGTGGCGTTGACCGGCAAGATGCCGCGGTTCGTGCCGAGGCACACGGCCAACGTGTGGCTGCGGAAGGACTGGGCGTCGGGCTTCAATGTGGCCGGCGGCGGCCGGCGTGTGGGCACGCAGTTCGCGAACGACGCGAACACGCTCACCCTCGACGGCTACACGACGGTGTCAGCCTCGGCGGGCTACCGCACGTCGCGGTGGGAGTGGCAGGTGAACGCGGAGAATCTGTTCAACAAGGAGGACTACTTCCTGCCGGGGCACTTCAGCAATCTGGTCTTCCCGGGCGCGCCCATCAACCTGATGACGACATTCCGGCTGAAGTACTAGCGGGCCGACTGCCGTGGAACGACAAGGGCGTCCTTCCTTGCGGAGGGACGCCCTTCGTCTTTCGGACTAGCGGTACCGGGTGCCCGGTGTGCGGATCGCTAGCGGCGATTCTGACCCGGCAGGCGCCACATCTCGTCCATCGGGAAGATGTCCGGGGCGCAGTTCCAGTACCAGCGGCCACCCGTGTAGGGTACGAAGCCGCGCGGCTCGAAGTTGCAGTGTTCCAGCGGAACAATGATCGGGTTGTCGAGCGTGGCCGGCGCACCGTTTGCTCCCGGCACTACGCGCATCAACTGCACGTTCACGACGAGCTTCCGGACGGCACCGGGGTCGTCCGCCGGCACGGGGGCGAACGTCGCCCGGACGGCGGCCGGTGCTTCCACCGTGGCCGCTCCGAGCGTCAGCTCCGACTTCGGCGGCTCGTATACGTAGCTCACGGAGTGGCCACCCGGCACCTTCATGAAGTCCTTGTGCACGCCCGGCACGGATTCCGTGTCGTTGTAGATCGACAGGCGGAAGTTCATCGGGTTCTCGTGCATGTTGGTGGCCTTGTAGAGCACCACCTGGCCGTTCACCGGCTGCACGGATCCGGTCACGATGATCGGAACGAACAGGGGGCGCGCATCGGCTTCCGCCCGATCGGCGGCACCATTCGCCCGCACGGCGGAGTAGAGGCCGTAGACGAGGGCCAGAACGACGAGTGCAATCAGTACTTTTCTCACGGGAGTCTCCTTCTAGGCCTTCGGCGGATCGACGCGCCAGACGTGCAGGTAGAAGCCAGCCGCCCAGAACATCGGACCGTACTTGCGGATGAGGGCCTGCCGCTCGGGGCCGTCCTCGAGATAGGTTGCGTGTCCCTCGTAGATCTTCCCGGCGATGCGGACGCGCACGTACGGGTTGGCCAGCAGGTTCCTGTTCCAGTGCCGTCCGTTCGGCAGCTTGATGCCGGCGGGATAGCCCGAGCCGAGATAGAGCTTGCCGTCCATGTGGAAGCGCGTGGCCGTGACCGAGTGCGCCAGCCACGAGGCGAAGAACTGCCTCGTCTCGATGCCGGTCAGACCGGGCTTGTCGAGCGAGTCCCAGTTGGCAGGGGCCTCGGCCACTTCACCTTTCAACCACAGCCCCGGTGCCACGGGGGCGGGGTCGAACCCGAACGTGCGCGCGTAGCCGAGGAACGCCACGAGCGCCACGACGACTACGCCAAAACCCACTCCAAGCTTTTTCATAACTCCCTTCCTGCTGTCTAAAGAACGCCGTGTAGCTATACTCGACAACCGATGGCGAACCTGTTGACCGCCGTTCGCCTGCTTCTTGCTGTTCCGCTCGCGCTCCTGATCGCGTCCCCGGACCCGCGCGCGCCTGTCGTGGCCGCGCTCGCGATGGTCCTGGCCATCGCCACCGATCTCGCCGATGGTCCCGTGGCCCGTCGCACCGGCACCGCGTCGGCATTCGGCGGGACCTTCGATCACGCGACCGACTGCGTCTTCGTCGTCAGCGGCATGACCGCCTGCGTACTGCGCGGCGATGTGCCCTGGATCCTTCCCGTGCTCGTTGTCGCGGCGTTCCTGCAATACACCGTCGATTCGTACTGGTTCCACGGTGAGCGCCGCCTGCGGGGCAGCGCGCTCGGCCGCTGGAACGGCATCTTCTACTTCTTCCCCGTCTGCGGCGTCATCCTGATTCGCCTCGGCCTCACGTTCCTGATGCCTGCCCTCGTTGCTGTGTGCTGGCTGCTCGTCGCCAGCACCTGTGTCTCCATGGGCGAGCGCCTCACGCTGGTCTGGCGGGCGTTTCGAACAGCTCCGCCGACGCCTTCCTGAGAAAGATCAGGCCGATCGCCGCGTTGAACAGAACGAAGAAGTTGTGCTGCACGAAGCCGAACGCGGTGATCTCACCGGGCTTCTCGGGGAAGAGCACGGCCCACAGCACGATCGCGACCGAATGCATCGGGCCTGGCGCCGCCGCGCCGAACAGGATGACCGGCAGGTAGCCGAGAACCTGGAGAAACCCGGCCTCGAGGCCGAACAGGCGCAGTGCCAGCGTGTAGACGACAACGGCGCCGAGCATCATCGGCGACCGCATCAGGAAGAACATGCCGTAGTACCAGAGCTTCGCCTTCCGGAATGCGTGAAAGATCGGCTTGTCCCGCAGGCCAGCCAGCGGCCCCGCGGGAATGCGCCCGGTGAAAAACGAGAAGAAGACGGCGAAGAAGACCAGCGCGCCGGCGAAGATGGCCGGGATTGAGTGGAACACGGCCGGGAGCGCGTCTCCCTGGATCGTGACCCCGATCGTGGCCCATGCCATCAGGTAGTACAGCTCGCAGAACATGATGAAGATCATGCTGGAGCCCACCTCCCACCCCGGGACGCCCGAGCGGCGGTGGAGATAGATGGCCACGGCGCCCTTACTGACCTGCTCGTTGACGATCGAGAGGATGTACGAACTGGCGCGCACCGGGATGATGTCGGCGTAGGCGATCTCCGCGTTGAACCAGTTCACGACACGCCAGAGCACCAGCGTATCGATCAGGAAGAAGAACAGGCAGTAGGGAATCATCAGCCCGAGCCACGTGAACCAGCTCACGCTGGCGAAGATCTGGCCCAGGTAGGGCACGAGCGAGCTGCCCTGTGCACGGGCGGCGCCGTCGAGGCGCGTGTAGAGGAACGCCAGGCACGCGACCGTGACGACCCACGGCAGCAGCGTCTGCCAGAGCGGCATCCGGGGGCGGGCGTGCGGGGCGGAGATCGAAGTCATCGAGAAGTGACGAGACGCACGATACGATTATCAGTAGCCCGGTTGCCCGACGGGTGTCCGGACGGCACCCACAGCGCATCGCCGCGCGGGTTGCTTGACGGCGTTCGACTGTACCACGGCTCCGGATCCTTGACAGTGTTCAGGGACCGACCAGAATGTGAGCACATGTTTCGCACGATCTTCCTCCTCCTGCTTGCTCTGGGAATGACGCCCCTGACGACGGCGGCGCAGACGCTCGACCGCGCCGAGATTCACGGCACCGTCAAGGACGAAACCGGCGCCGTGCTCGAAGGTGTGGCGGTCACGATCCGGGAAACGGCGACCGGCTTCGAGCGTGTGGTGGCGACGGGGCCGACGGGGGCATTTGCCGCGCCGCTGATGCCCGTCGGCACGTACGTCGTGCACGCCGAACGCACCGGCTTCACCGCGGCCCGGAGCGAGCGGCTCACGTTGCGCGTCGGGCAGTCGCTCTCGGTCACCGTGGTGCTGCGCGTTGCAGGGCTGGCTGAGACGGTCTCGGTCGCGGCGGCGGGCGACCTCGCCGCCACGCCGGGGACGACGCTGGACTCGGACGCCATCAGGAACCTGCCGATCAACGGCCGCGACTACCGCGACTTCGCGCTGCTCGCGCCGACCGCGCGCGCCATCACGGGCACACGCGGGACGTTCCGCGTGGCTGGACAACCCGGCGACTACCTCGCGCTGAACGTGGACGGCGCGGACTTCACGAACAACTTCTTCGGCGAGTTCTTCGGATCGCTTGAGCGACAGAACTTCACGATCCCGCTCGAAGCGGTGCAGGAGTTCGAGGTGAGCGTCGGGGGCCTCGGCGCGCAGGCCGGACGGTCGAACGGCGGCCTGGTGAATGTGGTCACCAAGTCCGGCAGCAACCAGCGCCACGGGTCGCTCGCCTACTTCCTCCGGCACCACGCGCTGACGGCCGACGACACCTACGGCAACGCGCCCGCGGGACTGGTCCGCCATGTCGGCGGGGGCAGCTTCGGCGGTCCGCTGGTCGCCGACCGCACGTTCTACTTCGTGGCGGCGGACCTCCAGCGGCAGACGACGCCGATCACCGTGAAGTTC
>JBIKWH010000380.1:0-3002 GCA_044356435.1 Vicinamibacterales bacterium | reverse complement strand
TCCCCGGAAGGCGCCGCTATACTTGGCGCCTATGTCCGCTGTGCAGACACCCGGTCAGCCCGCGACCGAAGCCCGGATCACCGCCGCCAGAGCGGCCCTCGACGCCCACGTCCGCGACACCATCGAGTGGCACTTCAGCCCGGAGACCGGTACGCCGTTCTGGCTCGACTTCGTCGCGAAGCAGGGGTGGGACCCGCGGACGGATGTGAAGACCTTCGCGGATCTGGCCCGGTTCGGCGAGTTCCAGGACGAGTGGCTCCGCGGTGGGCCGGTGCAGCGCTGGATTCCCAAAGGGCTGGCGGGCCAGCCGGCGTACGTCTTTGAGACCGGCGGCACGACGGGCATCCCGAAGTCGCGCGTGGCCATCGCGGACTTCCGGACGGACTACGAGCTGTTCAGCGACACGCTGCCCGAGCAGTACTTCCCGAAGGGCGCCAACTGGCTGATGCTGGGCCCGTCGGGTCCGCGCCGGCTGCGGCTGTCGGTCGAGCACCTGGCGCAGTATCGCGGCGGCATTTGTTTCTGCGTCGACCTCGACCCGCGTTGGGTGATCAAGCTCATCAAGAAGGGCTGGACGGATCACCTCGAGGCCTACAAGGACCACGTGATCGACCAGGCCGTGACGATTCTCTCCGCCGGTCACGACATCAAGTGCATGTTCACCACGCCGAAGCTGCTCGAAGCGCTGGCGCTCCGGCTCGAGAAGGACGGGTCGTCCCTCGGCAAGGCCGGCATCACCGGCATCTTCGGCGGCGGCACCGAGTTCACGCCGCAGTGGAACCGGTTCGCGCACGAGGAACTGCTCGACGGCGCCTATCTCACGCCGACCTACGGCAACACGCTGATGGGGCTGGCCGCGAGCGGGCCCACGGGGCCCTTCAACAACTACAAGATCACGTACTACGCGCCGCAGCCGCGCGCCGTGGTGCAGGTCGTCGACTTCGACGATGCCAACAAGGTCGTCGCCATGGGGGAGACCGGCCGCGTGAAGCTCACGACGCTCACGCGTGAGTTCTTCGTTCCCGGCTTCCTCGAGCGTGACGAGGGCGAGCGCGAAGCGCCGCTCGAGCAGTATCCGTGGGACGGCGTCAGCGGCGTGCGGCCGTACCGCGGTTTCGCGTCCAGCACCACGGTCGGCGTGTACTGATGCTGAACCTGCCGATTCTCCGCTGGGGGCAACCCTACACGTCCATGGATGTGGACGAAGTGCGTCACTTCGCGACCGGCGAGGTGATCGCCCGGATCAGCCGCGCCAACGGCGGCATGATCCAGCGCGATATCCGCAAGGCGCAGGCCGCGCGCGACGCGCTGCGGCAGTTCCCGATCGACGAGCTGATCGAGAAAGTGAAGCACGCGGGCGAGCTCTACATGACCGCCACGCTGCCCATGGGCGACGGCGTTCAGACCCCGGACGAGTTTGTGGCCGCCCAGAGCGCCACGACCGGCATGCCCGAGGCCATGTGCCGGGCCAACATGAAGAAGAGCGCGTTCGTGCTGGCCGAGATGCGCGCGATTCTGACGGCGCTGACGCGCCGGCTCGACTTCTCCGTGCTGACCGACGGCTGGGGCATGGAGCACGGCGTGCCTGTCAGCTATCAGGCGCAGACGCCGGCGCTCGGCCTGGTGCTCCCGTCCAATACCTCAGGGGTGCACACGCTCTGGCTGCCGGTGATTCCGCTGCAGGTCGGCCTCGTCCTCAAGCCGGGACCGCAGGAGCCGTGGACACCCTTCCGCATCGCTGAAGCGTTCTTCCAGGCGGGCATTCCCCGTGAGGCCATCTCCATTTATCCGGGCGGTCCGGACGTGGGTGCCTCGGTGCTCGACGCGTGCGGCCGGAACCTGATCTTCGGCGGCGAGGCCACGGTGGAGCGCTACAAGGGCAGCCCGCGCGTGCAGGCGCACGGCCCCGGGTTCTCCAAGGTGCTGCTGGGCGACGACCAGGTCGACCGCTGGGAGCAGTACCTGGACGTGATGGTCGACAGCGTCTGCGCCAGCGGCGGGCGCGGGTGCATCAATGCGTCAGGGATCTGGGCGAGCCGTCACACGCGGGAGATCGCCGACGCCCTGGCACAGCGGATGGCGGCCATCAGGCCGCTGCCGTTCAACCACCCGGACGCCGCACTGGCCGCGCTGACCGTGCCCGGGGTCGCCGAGGCCGTGGACAAGGCGATCGACGCCGACCTCGCGACGCCCGGCGTGGCCGACGCCACCGCCCGGCACCGGACCGGGCCGCGGCTCGTGCAGGATGGCCCGGCGACTTATCTGCTGCCCACGGTGGTGCACTGCGCCTCGCCTGAGCCGGCCATCGCGAAGAAGGAATACATGTTCCCGTTCGTGACGGTGGTCGAATGTCCGGAAGCCCAGATGGTGCAGCGGATCGGACCGACGCTCGTGTGCTCCGCGATTACCGGGAATCCGGTGTTTCTCCGGCAGCTCACCGATGCCACGCACATCGACCGACTGAACGTCGGCCCCGTGCGGACCGTCGCGCTCAACTGGCTGCAGCCCCACGAAGGGAACCTGATCGACTTCCTGTTCCGGGCGCGCGCCTATCAGGTCGCCCCGCTGTAGGAGACCGTTCCAGGAGACACCGCTCCAAGGGAGCCTGCGACCGGCCGCGACCGGCCCGGCCCTGGAATCGGCTAGTATCGCTGCCGCGGATTGTGTGAACGGCTGTTCACTGAACGTTGTCGGAGGGTAGATGAAGATGAAGCGAGCCGCATCGGCGGGCGTGATCGCGGTGGTCATGGCCATGGCGTTGTTTTCGATGTTCGACAGGGAGGCAACCGGGCAGGGGACATACCGGGCGCCAAGGACGACGGACGGCAAACCTGACCTGCAGGGCATCTGGCGCGTGATGAACAGCGCCAACGTCGACATCCAGGATCACTCGGCGGGCTCGATGGGACCGGCCGGTCACGGCGTGGTCGTCGGCAACGAGCTGCCGTATCTGCCAGCCTCCCTGGAGAAGAAGAAGCAGAACGCGGCGAAGTGGAAGACGG
>JBIKWH010000379.1:0-3010 GCA_044356435.1 Vicinamibacterales bacterium | reverse complement strand
TGACCAAGATGGCCCTTCCCCGGCGCACCGTCCTCCGTGGCGCAGGAATCACCCTGGCGCTGCCGATGCTGGACGCCATGGTCCCAGCCCTGACGGCTTCCTCGAAGATGGCGGCCGCGCCGCCGCGCCTCGGGTTCTTCTATGTGCCGAACGGCATGCACATGCCGCTCTGGAAGCCGCGTACGCCCGGCGCCGGCAAGGACTTCGTCCTGTCGCAGACGCTGTCGGGCCTGAACGACCTCCGGCAGTACGTGACGGTGCTCGGCAACCTGAACAACTACTCGGCCGGCCTCGGCGATGGCGGCGGCCCGCACACGCGGAACCAGTCGGCGTGGCTCTCCGGCGTGCTCGCGAAGTCGGGTGAATCCGACGTGCGTCTCGCGACTACGGCCGACCAGTACGCGGCACGTGGCCTCGGCAAGGAGACCGTGCTCGAGTCGCTGGAACTCTGCACGGACCCGTCCGACCAGGTCGGCTCCTGCGACAACGGTTACAGCTGCCTCTACGTCAACACCATCTCGTGGAAGTCGGCGACCGTGCCGAACCCGATGGAGCGCAACCCGCGCGTGGTGTTCGAGCGCCTCTTCGGCGAGGAGAGCGACAAGCAGGCGCGCATGAAGCGCATGCGCTCGGACAAGAGCATTCTCGACACCGTGCAGTCGGATCTCTCGCTGCTGGGCGTCAAGATCGGCGCCGGCGACAAGTCGCGCGTGGACGAGTACCTCCAGGCCATCCGCGACGCCGAGGTCCGCATCCAGAAGGCCGAGAAGCAGAGTTCCAGCTCGGACGTGGCCCTCATCGATCGGCCGGTCGGCATTCCGGAGACGTTCGAGGAACACACGCTGCTGATGCTCGACCTGATCTTCCTGGCGTATCAGGCGGACCTGACGCGCGTGGCGACCTTCTCGATCGCGCGTGAGCAGGGCAACAAGAACTACAACAACATCGGGGTGCCCGAAGGCCACCACGAGAGCTCGCACCACCAGAACGACCCGTACAAGCAGTCGCAGCTGACCAAGATCAACACGTACCACATCTCGTTGATGCACCAGCTCTTCGAGAAGATGGCGAAGACGCAGGACGGGGACGGCACGCTCCTCGACCACTCGGCGCTCGTCTATGGTGCGGGTCAGAGCGACGGCGACCTCCACAGCCCGCTGGACCTCCCGGTGCTGCTGATGGGCAAGCTGAACGGCAAGATCAAGGGCGAGCGGTACATCGACTACGACCCGAAGGTCAGACAGCCGCTGATGAACCTGCACATGGCCCTGCTCGACAAGGCCGGCGTGCCGATGGATCACATCGGCGACTCGACCGGGATGCTGACCGACATCTAAGTGCAGCATCAAGGAGCGATACTGATGAACCGCAATCTCCGGCGCATCGCCCTCGGGGCCGCTGCGCTTCTCGTGACCCTGACGGTGGCCGCCTCTTCGGAGGCGGCCGCCCGCCGCGTCGCCCTGATCGACGCGGTGAAGAACGGCAACGTGGCAACGGTGAAGACCCTGCTCGCGCAGAAGGTCGACGTCAACGCCGCGGAGCCCGATGGCACGACGGCCCTTCACTGGGCCGCGCACATCGGCAACGCCCAGATGGCCGACCTGCTGCTCAAGGCTGGTGCCAACGTCAAGGCGGCGACCCGCGCGGGCGCCACGCCGTTCGCGCTGGCGTGCAACAAGGGCAACGCCGGCGTGATCGAACTGCTCCTGGCCAAAGGCGAGAACGCCAATGCCGTGGTCACGGGCGAGCCGGTGCTGATGATGGCGGCGCGCTCGGGGAATGCTGACGCCGTGAAGGCGCTGCTCGCCAAGGGTGCGAACGTCAACGTGGCCGAGCCCACGCGCCAGCAGACGGCGCTGATGTGGGCGGCGTCCGAGGGTGCGACCTCGGTGGTGAAGGTGCTCCTCGAGGCCGGCGCGAACGTCAACGCCCGCTCGAAGGCCCCGAAGCCGGGTATGCCGGGTGGCCGTATCCCGCGCGTCAACGACCCGATCGGTCTGCGTGCGCATCGGGATCCGGCGTGGTCGCCGAACACGAACGGCCTGGAGTTCACGCCGGTCATGTGGGCCGCGCGTGAAGGGCAGCTCGAGGTCGCCAAGGCGCTGCTCGATGCCGGTGCCAACGTCAACGACGAGAAGCCCGGCGACGGCACCACGGTGCTGCTGCTGGCAGTGATCAATCGCCACTACGAAGTGGCGAGCTACCTGCTCGACCGCGGTGCCGACCCGAACAAGGGACCCGGCTACACCGCGCTCCAGCAGCTCGTCTGGACGCGCAGGCTGAACGCGAAGTTCGGACCGCTGAATCCCGAGCCGACCGGCACGGTGGACAGCCTCACGCTCGCGAAGAAGATGATCGACAAGGGCGCGAAGGTCAACTTCCAGGCCACGAAGAGCTTCGGCGACGGCTACCGCAACCGCTTCAACCGCGTGGGCGCCACGGCGTTCCTGCAGGCGGCGAAGGTGGCGGACGTGCCGATGATGAAGCTCCTCATCGCCGCCGGGGCGGATCCGAACATCAAGAACGCCGACGAGGACACGCCACTGATGGTGGCGGCCGGTGTGGCGATCCTGAATCCGCTCGAGGATGCGGGCACCGAGGAAGAGCGTCTCGCCTCGGTCAAGTACCTCGTCGAGGAGCTGAAGATTCCGGTGGCGGCCGTCAACAAGAACAAGGAGACGGCGCTGCACGGCGCCTGCTACAGCGGCACCAACTCGGTGGCCGGTTACCTGCTGGATCACGGCGCCACGGAGAACCTCGACCAGGCGAACGTGCTCGGCTGGAAGCCGATTCAGGTGTGCGACGGGCAGTTCTTCGCCGGGTTCTTCAAGGCCCAGCCGCAGACGGCCGTGTATCTGCGCGAGTACTACACGAAGATCGGCCGCGTGGCGCCCGACAAGCCGAAGGTCAACGACACGAGCCTGCTGACCGTCGGTGCGAAGTTCAAGGTGGGGGAGATCGTCCGTGTCGAAGGCGCCGGATACGTGCCGGCCATCGACGCGGAGGTCAA
>JBIKWH010000378.1:0-3011 GCA_044356435.1 Vicinamibacterales bacterium | reverse complement strand
AGCCATACGGAATCAGCAGGATGCTCGCGCTGCCCCAGGGGGCCGCCGCCACCGGCGCGATGGCCGTCGCCGGCGTCGACGCCAGCATCGGGTGCCCCGGGAGGAACGGGGCCAGGTGCGCCGCGACGCCGATCGGGCCCATGCCGGGCCCGCCGCCGCCGTGCGGAATCGAGAACGTCTTGTGCAGGTTCAGATGGCAGACGTCCGCGCCGATGCGGGCCGGGCTCGTTAGTCCGACCTGCGCGTTCATGTTGGCGCCGTCCATGTACACCTGACCGCCGTGTCCGTGCACGATCTCGCAGATGCGCCGGATCGCCGGCTCATACACCCCGTGCGTCGACGGGTAGGTGATCATCAGGCACGAGAGGCGCGCCGCATGCTGGGCGGCCTTCGCCTCCAGATCTCCGAGGTCGACGCTGCCGTCGGGCGCGGTCGCGACCACCACGACCTGCAGGCCGGCCATGGCCGCACTCGCCGGGTTCGTGCCGTGGGCCGACGCCGGAATCAGCACGACGTCGCGGGACGTTTCCCCCCGCGCGCGATGGTAGGCGTGAATCACCATCAGGCCCGCCAGCTCGCCCTGTGCGCCCGAGTTCGGCTGCAGCGAGACTCTCGAGAAGCCGGTCACCGCGGTGAGCGCCTCCTCCAGCTCTTCGATCACCTGAAGGTAGCCGGCGGCCTGCTCGACGGGCGCGAACGGATGCACGTTCGCGAACGCGTCCCAGGTCACCGGGCGCATCGCCGCCGCCGCGTTCAGCTTCATCGTGCAGGAGCCGAGCGGAATCATCGACGTGTCGAGGCCGATGTCTTTCTTCTCGAGCGACCGGACGTACCGCATCATCGACGTCTCGGAATGATGCGTATTGAAGACACGGTGCGTCAGGAAGGCGGAGCGGCGCAGCAGCGCATCGGGCACGCGCGCGCCATCGGGTGCCGGGGTCACGCGCTTGACCGGCATCTCCCCCACGGCCTCCGCGAAGATGTTCACGATCGCGGCGAGGTCGTCGTCGAGCACGGTCTCGTTCAACGCGATGATGACTGTGTCCTCGCCCTCATACCGGAAGTTGATGCCGACCCAGAGCGCGCGCTGGCGGATCGCCTCGGCGTCTCCGGGCACGCGCACGCGAAGCGTGTCGAAGTAGTGGGTGTTGAGCTGCTCCATGCCGAGCGCCGTGAGCGCCGCGTCGAGCGCCACCGTCATCGCATGCACGCGCGTGGCGATGCCACGCAGCCCCGTCGGGCCGTGGTACACCGCGTACATCGCCGCCATGTTCGCGAGCAGCGCCTGCGCCGTGCAGATGTTCGACGTCGCCTTCTCGCGGCGGATGTGCTGCTCGCGCGTCGCCAGCGACATCCGGTACGCGGGCTGGCCGTGCGCATCCACGGACACGCCGATGAGCCGGCCCGGCATCTGCCGGACGAAGGCCTGCCGCGTGGCGAAGAACGCCGCGTGCGGACCACCGAAGCCGAGCGGGACGCCGAAGCGCTGCGAGTTGCCGTAGACCACATCCGCGCCCATCTCGCCGGGCGGCGTGAGCAGCGCGAGCGTCAGCAAATCCGAGCCGACGGCCACCATCACGCCCGCCGCGTGCGCGCGCTCGATGAACGGCCGCCAGTCCTCGACCGAGCCGGACTCATCGGGATACTGCACCAGCGCGCCGAACACGCTCTCGTCGAACGTCATGCCGGCCACCGGACCGACGACCAGCTCCAGCCCCAGCGGTTCCGCACGGCCCCGCAGTACAGCCAGCGTCTGCGGAAACACGCGGTCACTGACCAGGAAGCGCCGGGCCGGCCCACGGGATGCGGGCCGCACCCGGTGCAGCAGCGTCATCGCCTCCGCCGCCGCGGTCGCCTCGTCGAGCAGCGACGCGTTCGCGACCTCCATGCCCGTCAGGTCCGTCACCATCGTCTGGAAGTTGATGAGCGACTCCAGGCGACCCTGCGCGATCTCGGCCTGGTACGGCGTGTAGGGCGTGTACCACCCCGGGTTCTCCATCACCATCCGGAGAATCACGCTCGGCGTGACGGTGTCGTGATAGCCGAGGCCGATGTACGACCGGATGGACTTGTTGGCGCGGCCCACCGCGGCCACGTGCCGCAGATACTCCTGCTCGCTGAACCCGGCCGGCAGCGCCAGCGGCTCCGTCAGGCGGATGTCGGCGGGCACGACCTGATCGATCAGGGCATCGAGCGTGGGCACGCCAATCACGGCGAGCATGCGCGCGCGGTCGGACTCCGAGGGGCCGAGATGCCGGTCGGCGAACCGGTCTGTGGGCGGAAAGGCCATCAACCGGCAACCAGCGCGGTGTAGCCGGCCGCGTCCAGCAACGCCGAGAGCTCGCCCGGGTCGGCCAGCTTCACGCGCACCATCCACGCCGTGTGCGGACCGCTGTTCACCGCCTCGGGCGTCGCCACCAGACCGTCGTTGACGGCGACGACTTCACCGCTGACCGGCGCGAAGAGCTCCGACACCGCCTTGACCGACTCGATGGTGCCGAACGCCGCGCCGGCCGAGAGCCTCGTGCCGACGGCGGGCAGCTCCACGAACACCACATCGCCCAGTTGCTGCTGCGCGAAGTCCGTGACGCCGACTTCGGCGACATCGCCCTCGACGCGCACCCACTCGTGATCGTTCGTGTACTTCAGCTCGGACGGATACATCGCGCTTCTCCCCTACGCCTGGCGCCGATAGAACGGCAGCTTCGTCAATTGCGCCGCGGAAACGCGGCCCCGGATCTCAATGCCCACGTCGGTCCCCGGCGCGGCCAGCGCCGCCGGCACATAGGCCATGCCGATCGCCTTCTTCAGAAACGGCGTCTGCGTGCCGCTCGTGACCTGGCCGACCACCTGGCCGTTGTGCAGCACCGGATACCCGTGCCGCCCGATGCCGCGTTCCCGCATCTCGAATCCGACGAGCTTGCGGGCGGGCCCGCGCTGGCGCTCGGCCCGCAGCGCCTCCGAACCGACAAATGACGGTTTGTCCCAGCCGACCGCCCAGCCCAGGCCGG
>JBIKWH010000377.1:0-3012 GCA_044356435.1 Vicinamibacterales bacterium | reverse complement strand
CCGCGCGCCAGGAGCTCTTCCATCACGTGTTTGTCGCCGACCGCGCAGCGGACGAGCGCGATCCCCGCGTCCTTCAGCGCCAGCTCCAGGCCGATGTTGCTCATCACCGTGGCCACGATCGTCTGATGGGCCAGGCGGCCCTCTCGCTGCAGCTGCTTGGCGCAGAGCAGCATGATCGCATCGCCGTCGACGACGCGGCCGGCGGCGTCGACGAAGATCGCGCGGTCGCCGTCGCCGTCGAATGCGACGCCGAGCTCATAGCCGCCCGCCACGACAGCGGCCGCGAGCGCCTGCGGCGCGGTCGAGCCGACGCCGGCGTTGATGTTGCGGCCGTCGGGCGCGCAGCCGATGAGCTGCACGTCGGCGCCGAGCGCGGCGAAGAGCGCCGGCGCCACACTGACGGTGGCGCCGTGGGCGCAGTCCACCGCGATCCGGAGCCCGGCGGCACCGGACTCGGGCACGATGCGGTAGAGCGAGGCCAGATAGGCGCCCCGATGGTCGACCGGCGCGACCGATGCGGCGTCGCCCGGCGGCGTCGCGCGGGACGCATCCGCCACGAGCGCCTCGACCTGCCGCTCCCGCGCGGCGGTGAACTTCTCGCCTGCGCCCGAGAACACCTTGATGCCGTTGTCGCCGTAGGGATTGTGCGAGGCGGAAATCACGACGCCGAGGGTGTAGTCCCCGCTCCGCGTCATCACCGCCACGGCAGGCGTCGGCAGGACGCCCGCGCTCACCACCTCGGCACCTGCCAGCCGCGCGCCATGCGCGAGCTCACGTTCGATCCACTCACCGGACTCCCGCGTGTCCCGGCCGATGAGAATCCGGACAGGCGCTTCGCCCGTCCGCACCGCGTCCGTCAGCGCTGCGCCAATCCGCCGGATCGTCGCCGGCTCGAGCGGCGCCACCCCGGCCTGTCCCCTGATTCCGTCTGTTCCAAACAACCGCGTCTCTCCCATCGCCGTCACCGCGCCCGCACCGTCACCTGCGCCGGATCGACCCGCACGACGGCCACGCCGGCCACCGCCTCGACCTGCACGGGCAGGGCCGCGCCGGGCCGGGCCCCGGTCGCGTCCACGAACGCCTTCACCGACCCGGCCGCGAGGTCGTCGACGACCGGCGCAGCCGCCTTCAGCGTCACGGTCACCTCGGACGGCTCGGACGCCGAGACGCGGCCACCCCGGATCTCGACCGGCACGCCGGAGACGATCCGCTCCACCGGCGCGGGCCTGAGCTGGACGGCGACCGTGACCCGCTGCGGATGACCGATGCGGAGCGTCCGGTCGGAGACGCCAAGCGTGACCGTATCCGTGACGGCCGACGACGCGCCGGCCACCGACACCGGCTCGGTGATCACCGCCTGGATCCCGGCCAGCGCGCCGGCCGGGCCGAACACCTGCACGGTGGGTGGAGTCGCGGCAATCGCACCGACCTCAAAGCCGTAGGCGGGCGTGCCTTCAACCGCCGGCGACACCGGCACGATCTTCGAGGCTGATGGCTCGAATCCCACCGCCACGCTCGACGGTGTTACCTGCATCACGGTCACGCCCGAGGGCGCCCGGACGTCGTCGCCCGTGACGTGAAACAGGCGCTGGCCTGGCTTGGCGCCGGCCAGGTTCAGCACGGCCACGAGTTCGCCCGGAGCGATACGCGCCAGCGCGGCCTCCGAGCCGCGCACGCGGATATCCACGACGGTCGGCGTCTCGCCGGTCATCTCGATGCCGGACGGCAGGTTGGTGTACTCGAGCGGCACACGGATCGCCCGTTCGACGACCTTCTGCCCGCCGAAGAGGAACCAGAGCCCCGCGGCGACGAGGACCGCCACGAGCTGCCGCCACAGATTGCCGCCGCGGGTGCGTGCCATCAGAGCTCCACGCCTTCCTCGTCGCTCCGCGGTGCGGTCTGGCTGCCCGCGCGCAGCAGCGCCGTCAGCCGCTCGCGCAGCCGGTCTGGCGTCAGCCCACGCTCGAGCGCGCCCTTGAGCGCGATCGAGATGATGCCCGTCTCCTCGGAGCAGACCACGACGACGGAGTCGTTCTCCTCGGTGATGCCGATCGCCGCGCGATGCCGGGTGCCGAGCGTCTTGGCGACGGTCGGGTTCACCGACAGCGGCAGCACGCAGGCCGCCGCCGCGATCCGCTCACCCTGGATGATCACGGCGCCGTCATGCAGCGATGACTCCTTCTGAAAGATGCAGCTCAGCAGGTCGTAGGTCACGCGGGCATCGAGGGGAATGCCGCCTTCCATGTAGTTTCTGAGCCCGATCTGGCGCTCGATGACGATGATCCCGCCAATGCGCTTGGCCGACAGGCCGGCAGCGGCGACGACGATCTCCTCGACCGTCTCCATCGAGTTGCGGAAGCGCGCGAGGCGGCGCAGGAACGGCACGCGCCCGACCAGCGTCAGCGCGCGGCGGATGTCCGCCTGAAAGAGGACGATGAGCGCAAAGACGACGTACGGCGCGAGGAACCGGATCAGCCAGTTGACGGTTTCGAGCCCCAGAAACTCAGAGAGGTAGAACAGCGCGACGATGATGGCGGAGGTGAGCACCATCTGCGCCGCGCGCGTGCCGCGGATGAGCAGCAGCACCTGGTACAGCAGGACGGCGACGATGCCGATGTCGACGAGATCCCGCCAGGAGACGGTGCGCCCCTCGAGGAGCGAAGACAGCCACGTCATGCGGGTTCGTGATGATAGCGCCGAATTTCGTCGCTGACCCGGACGACGTCGCGCATCGCGGCGACCGCGTGGACCCGCACGATGTGCGCGCCTTCCAGCACGGCGGTGGTCACGGCCGCCGCTGACGCCCAGTCGCGCTCGCGCGGCGGGCGGTCGTGGCCGAACGGGCGCATCAGGAACGACTTGCGCGACGGGCCGGCGAGGATCGGCAGGCCGAGGTCGGCGAATTCGTGCAGGCGGGCCAGCGCTTCGTAGCTGTGCGCGGCCTGCTTCGCGAAGCCGATGCCGGGGTCGACGATGACCCGGCGACGGTCCACGCCGGCCGCGGTGGCGAAG
>JBIKWH010000376.1:0-3031 GCA_044356435.1 Vicinamibacterales bacterium | reverse complement strand
GTTCGAGGCGCACTACAACCTCGGGAACATCTACCACGACCTCGGCCGCTACCCGGAAGCGCAGCTCGCGTATCGCGAGGCGCTGCGGCTCAATCCGGCCTACGCGGACGCCCACTTCTACCTGGCCGTCGCGCTGGAGAAGGCGGGCCGGTCCGCCGAGGCGAAGCCCCACTGGAAGGCCTACCAGCAGCTCGCGCCGCACGGCGACTGGGTCGAGCTGGCGAAGGAATTTTCGGAGTAGGTCCGGCTAGAACGAGTAGTCGCCCGGCTCGCGCTTTTTGGGCGTGCGCCGCACCTTGTAGTGCGTGCAGTCCGGGCACCAGGCTTCCGCGTCGAAGGTGGTCGTGCCCGCGTAGGGCTTCACTTCCCGGTGCGTGCAGAACTCCGTGGCGCCGCCTTCCGGCGGCTGATACCACCGGCACGACCGGAAGCGAACGACGGCAGGCGAGGGAACAGCCGGCTCACTCATGCCAGCTCCACGCCGAGGGCCACTTCGAGCGCCTTGAGCGCGCGCATCTCGTCCGGCGAGGCCAGCGTCAGCGCGTGACCCGTGGCGTCCGCACGGCCGGTCCGGCCGACGCGGTGCACATAAGTTTCCGGCGTGTCCGGCACCTCGAAGTTCACGACGTGCGCGATCCCGTCGATGTCCAGGCCGCGCGCGGCTACGTCGGTCGCCACGAGCACCGGAAACGTGCCCGAGCGGAAGGCTTCCACCGCGGCCATGCGCTGCTGCTGCGTGCGGTCGGCGTGGAGGGCGGCGGTCCGGATCCCCATCGAGCCCAGGCGGTTGGCCAGCCGGTCCGCGCCGATCTTGGTGCGGCAGAACACGAGCACCGGGCCCTGTGTCTCGTCCTTGAGCCAGCGGGCGAGCCACTGGATCTTGTCGGCGGCCGGCAGCGTGTGCACGGCGTGCGTCACGCTCTTGGCCGGACCACCGCGGCGGCCCACCTGCACGTAGGCGGGATCCCGCAGGAAGTCCTTGGTCAGCTTGAGCACTTCGCCCGGCATCGTGGCCGAGAAGAGCAGCGTCTGGCGTGTGGGCGGCAGCGCGGCGAAGATGCGCTGCACGTCGGGCCAGAAGCCCATGTCGAGCATGCGGTCCGCTTCGTCGAGCACGAGCACTTCGAGTGCCGTGTAGGAGACGGAGTCGTGCCGCATGTGATCCATCAGGCGGCCCGGCGTGGCGACGACGATGTCGACGCCGGCCTTGAGGGCCTGTTCCTGGATGGTCATGGGCACGCCGCCGAAGACGGCCACGCTCGAGATCTGCGTGTGGTACGTGAGCCCCTGCACCTGGTCTTCGATCTGCTGCGCGAGCTCGCGCGTGGGCGCGAGGATCAGCGCCCGCGTCCCGGCAGGCCGACTCGCGTCGGCGCCGAGGAAGCGCTGCAGGATCGGAATCAGGAAGGCAGCGGTCTTGCCCGTGCCGGTTTCGGCGCAGGCGATGACGTCGCGTCCGGCGAGCGCGTACGGGATGACGCCGCTCTGGACGGGCCGCGTGGCCGGCCAGCCGAGATCTTTTGTCCCGGCGAGCAGCCGCGGATCGATGTTCAGTTGGTCGAACGGGATCGGGGCCGGGTCGAACACGGCCTCTTCATAGGCGACTGGCGTGGTGTCGAGCCTCGGAAGCGCGGCCTGCTTCGGCGCGCCACCCCCGGGGCCACGGCGCCGGCGCGGACGCGGGCGGGCGGCTGAGGAATCAGTCACGCGCTAACGGGCACGGAAGGTGATGATCCCGCGGACGGGGTCGTAGGGCGAGACACCGACGGTGACGCGGTCACCGGGGACAACCTTGATGCGGAAGCGGCGCATGCGGCCGCTGAGCTGAGCGAGAACTTCGTGGCCGGCATCACATTCCACCCGGTAGAGTCCGCCGGAGTGCACAGCCACGACTGTGCCTTGCATATCAATCAGATCGTCTTTGCTCAATCAGGTCCCTTTCCGTGAGCAATCAGTGTGCCATACCGGCGCCGGAAAGGGGGGAGGGAACTTCAGAGCTCCCGGACGGCCGCCTCGACCCGGTGGGCGAGCGCCGGAAAGTCTTCTCCGCGAAGGCGTAACGGGCGCCCGAAGGCCACGCGGACCCGCCCCGGCCGGGCCATTTTCCACGTGGCATGGAGCACCTCATGCACCCCGTCCACCCGGACCGGGATGACCGGGACGTCGAGCCGGGACCCGATAAGGCCGATCCCTCCGCGGAACTGGGCGATGGTCCCGTCGTTCGACCGGACGCCCTCCGGGAAGATCAGCACCGACCAGCCTTTGCCGGTGAGCTCCCCGATGTAGCCGAGCGTCTGGCGGGCGCCAGCCTCGCGCTGCGGGATCGGGAAGGCGTTGAAGAACAGCGCCGCGAGGTAGTAGTTCAGCGAGTTGGTCAGCCGCTGGCGCCAGGTGTGCGAGGCCGGGAAGAAGTGCGCCTTGAAGAACTCCTTGGCCATCGCCGGCGCGACGCGTGCGCGCACGGAGCCGGGCAGGGCGGCCAGCAGCACCGGCACGTCGAGATGGCTCTGATGGTTGGCGGCGAAGATCACGGGCCCGTCGAGCCCGCGGAGGTGTTCGAGCCCCTCGACCTTCATGTGCGCGAAGAGGCGTGTGAGCGGCAGGATCCACGCGGCCAGCGAGACGCGGCGGACGACCCGTGCGGGCCACGTGCGATTCCAGGACGGGAACTCCACCGGCTCGGTGGCCTCGGCCGCCGCGGCAGGCGCGCTGAGCAGCTGCTTCAGCGCGTCGACGCTGCCGGCTTCGGCGAAGCGGGCTTCATCAATGCGGGTCTGGAACTTGTCTTCGAGCGCGACCATCAGCTCCACGCGATCGAGCGAGCTGAGGCCGAGGCCGTCGAGCGTCGTGCTGCCGTCGACGGCGCGCCCGCCGGCGAAGCGCGCAAGCAGGCCTTCGAGGGAGTCGTCCGCGCGGCCCGCGGTGGAGGTCTGCACGCCGCCGGCGAGCCAGGCGCGCACTTCGCGGCGTTTCAGCTTGCGCGTGCCGTCCGTGCGCGGCAGCTCCGCGTCGGGCCAGCGCGAGATGCCCT
>JBIKWH010000375.1:0-3047 GCA_044356435.1 Vicinamibacterales bacterium | reverse complement strand
CGACCTGATCTTTCCGCACCACGAGAACGAGATCGCGCAGAGCGAAGGCGCCACCGGCACTACGTTCGCGCGCGTGTGGGCGCACGTCGAGCATCTCTTCGTCGAAGGCGAGAAGATGTCGAAGTCGCTCGGAAACGTCTACACGCTCTCCGAGATCACCGGACGCGGCTTCCGGCCATCCGCGCTGCGCTACCTGCTGCTGTCGTCCCACTACCGCAAACAGCTGAACTTCACGTGGGCCGGCATGGAGCAGGCGGAGGAGTCGATCCGCCGGGTCGTCGATTGCCTCGTGCGGCTCGAGGACGTGCGCCCGGCCGGCGCTGGCTCGCTCGGCCCGGCCGTGACGGGCGCCCGCGAGAAGTTCCGCGCCGCCATCGAGGATGACGTGAATACGGCTGCGGGTCTCGCCGCCGTGTTCGACCTTGTGCGCGAGGTCAATGCCGCCGTTGACGCCGGGAAGGTGTCGGCCGAGGATGTGGCCGCTGTTCGCGCCGTGGTCGGGGAGTGCGACCAGGTGCTGGGCGTCATCGCCCTGCGGATGGCCGAGGACGCCACGCCGCCCGTGCCCGTCGAGGAGATCGAGGCCCTGATCACGGCGCGGAAGGACGCCCGGGGCCGCCGCGACTTCGCCGAGGCCGATCGGATTCGCCAGGACCTGCTGGCCCGCGGGATCGTCCTCGAGGACAACCCCACCGGCACCCGCTGGAAGCGGAAGTAGCCCGGCAGCGGGTTTGCTCACATCCCCGGGCATGGGCGGGGATCCACGCCAGTCGCTCGGAATCCTGGGGGAAGAGCTGGCCTGCGACGCGCTGCGTCGGCAGGGGTACGTGATTCTCGCGCGGCGCTACCGGACACGCCTTGGGGAAATCGACATCGTGGCCCGCGACGGCGGCACCGTGGTCTTCGTCGAGGTGAAGACGCGGCAGGGCGGTGCGTTCGGGGAAGGCGCGGAGGCCGTCGGTCCACGGAAGCAGCAGCGGATCAGCACCATGGCGCTGCACTATCTGGCGCGGCACCGGCTCGTGGATGTCCCCGTCCGGTTCGACGTGGTGGCCGTGGACGCCGGGGAGGGCGGTGGTCACCGGATCGAGGTCTTCCAGCAGGCGTTCGACTTCACGCCGGGACCCCGGCGGCGGTGGTAGCCGGGCCGTCCACGCGGACCCCGGCTTGATGCCAAGGATCTGCTGTGGTACGCTGTCACTTCGTCGCGAGCGGGAATAACTCAGTGGTAGAGTGCGACCTTGCCAAGGTCGAAGTCGCGGGTTCGAATCCCGTTTCCCGCTCCATCTTTCACCCCCTCAATCCTGGTGAAAGTTCGCCGTAGCCCCCACGCGGCGGCGAGGGCGGACCCCAGCCCGCGGTCGGGCCTTCTGCCTTAGTAGCTTCATCGGCGCCGTAGCCAAGTGGTAAGGCAGAGCTCTGCAAAAGCTCCATCCCCGGTTCAAATCCGGGCGGCGCCTCCAGTCTTCCCTCAGAATACAGATCGTTCCGGTGGTGAATGCAACACTTCTACATGTCCTCGGGTACGGCGCTCTGTCGCTTCTGCGGTGAACGCGTGACGACCAACAGCCTTTCCACACACATTGCCCAGCGGCACCCGCGGCCGGTTCGTCGCGACATGACGCCGACGCTCGTGCGTCTGCCGAAGGTGCCTGCGAAGGCCTCGACCAAGTAGCCCAGCCATGCCGACCATCGTTGGAATCAGCGGGAGCCTCCGGAGCGGCTCGTTCAACGCGATGCTGCTGCACGCGATTGCCGCGGCCGCGCCTGCCGGCACGACCGTCGAGATCGCCTCGATTCGCGACATTCCCCTCTATGACGCGGATCTCGAGGCGGAACAGGGCGTGCCACCTGCCGTGCAGGCATTGAAGGAGCTCGTCGCGGGCGCGGACGCGCTGCTGCTCGTGACGCCTGAGTACAACGCCGGCATCCCGGGCGTGTTCAAGAACGCGGTCGACTGGATGTCGCGGCCGCCGGCTGATATCGCCCGGGTCTTTCGCGGGCGGCCGGTCGCGATCGCCGGGGCGACGCCCGGCCAGGCCGGCACCATCCTGGCTCAGTCGGCCTGGTTGCCGACGCTCCGTCAGCTCGGTATGCACCTGTTTCCGGGCAGCCTGACGGTCTCGGGTGCTTCGAAGGTGTTCGACGCCGACGGTCAGATGGTGGATGCGGGCATCGCGGCGCGAGCGAAGACGTTCATCGAAGGATTCGCCGCATTCATCTCAGCCACGAAGCGCTGAGGAGGCGGCGGGACACAATGGGGGGCGTGGACGTGTCGACTGCGCTGGGCCTCGGTGTGGCTGCCCTCGGTGGAGCGGCCATTGGACTCGAGCGCCAGTGGTCCGGTCACGCGAGCGGGCCCCAGGCGCGCTTCGGCGGCATCCGGACCTTTACACTCCTCGGTGCACTCGGCGGGCTGGCGGGCTGGCTGTCACTGAACGGTCTGCTCCCGCTGGCCGTCGTGGTCCTCTCGGCCGCTGCCGCCCTGATCGTCTTCGCCTACGTGGCGGCAAGCCGCACGGACGTGGACGGCACGACGGAGGTCGCCGCGATCGTGGTGCTGGTCGCCGGCACGTTGAGCGGCGCCGGCCGGCTCGCGATGGGCAGTGCCGTGGTGGCGGGCACGACGCTGCTGCTGCTGGAGAAGACCCGGTTGCACACGCTGGCGGCCGGCATCGACGATGCCGCCCTGCGGGCGAGCGCCAGATTCGCCGCACTGGCCTGCATCGTCCTCCCGCTGATCCCATCCGGCCCGTTCGGCCCCCTCGACGCGATTCGCCCACGGGAACTGTGGGTACTGGTTCTGTTCTTCTCCGGTCTGAGCTTCGTCGGCTGGATAGCCCGGAGGCTGGTGGGGCCGCACCAGGGCGCCATCGTGTCCGGCCTGCTCGGGGGTATCGTCTCCTCCACGTCCGTCACCTTGACGTTTGCCCGCGAAAGCCGGAAGCAGGGAGCCCCGCATCTTGCGCTCGCTGTCGGCGTGGTCGGCGCCTGCACGGTGATGCTGCTGCGCGTGGTGGTGGCCTGCGCCGCGCTGAATCCGGCCC
>JBIKWH010000373.1:0-3049 GCA_044356435.1 Vicinamibacterales bacterium | reverse complement strand
GAGCGCGGCCACGGCCTGGAGAGCCTCCTGCGCGAGCCTCGCGGCGTCGGTCCGCGAGTGCGCTGCGAGGAACGCGCGCGCCGCGGTCAGCTCGGTGGCGATCCGGTCGAGGCGCGTCAGGCCGTCGCCCCGGACGCTGTTCAGCAGATAGGTCGGCCCGTCGATGGCCTCGTCGACGATCGTCCAGTCATCGTCGATCCGCACCATCGCCGCGGAAAAGCCCGCAGCGTCGCGGATGTCCGGCACAGGCCGTGCCTGCGCTGTCAGCACCATCACCGCGCACGCGGCCCAGGCGGCCGCCGCGAGAACCGATCGCACGGTGAGGGCAGGCATCAATTGCGACATTAGCCTATCGGACCTGCGTGTTAGATTCGCGAATATGCGAGGCGCGCGTCTCTCACTCTTCGGCACCGCCCTGGGCCTTGCCCTGCTGGCGATCACCCTGCAGGCGCAGGGCGCCACCACGGTGTGGGATGGCGTCTACTCCCCCGCGCAGGCCGCGCGTGGCGAAAAGCTCTACGCCCGATCCTGCGGTGGCTGTCATCGGGACGACGCCTCCGGCGGCGACGACTCCGAGCCGCCGCTGCGTGGTCCCAACTTCACGCACACCTGGGAGGGCGGGTCGATCGCCGAGCTGTACGACTTCATCGCGTCGAACATGCCGAAGACCAAGCCGGGCTCACTCCCCCTCGAGGAGTGCATCGACATCGTGGCGTTCCTGCTGAAGGTCAACGAGATCCCGGCGGGCACGCGGGAACTGACCACTGATATCAAGACCCTCACCGGGATTCAGTTCACGGCCAGGAAGGCCTCGAAGTAACGCCGGCGCGGTCGCCGCGCCGCACGCCCGGCCCTACTCACGCAGTGCGACGCGGCGGTCATCGCGCTGCCCCGCCAGCGCGGTGATTACCGCGGTCATCCGGGCGGCTCGACCCGAGGCCTCCCGCGCGCGCCACGCGGCCAGCACCCGCCTGCTCGTCTCCGCTCGGGCCTCTCGAGGCGCGAGGAAGTCGTGGCCCACGGCCTCGGAGGGCGCAACGACCCCGAGCGATCGCGCGGCGACGAAACGGACCGCCGGATAGGGGTCGTCCAGGAGCGTGGCCAGCACAGGCACGGCCCACGCCTCCCTGGATGCCGCCCCGGCCCCGACGTCGGCACGGGCGTCCCGTACCACGACGTCAGGTGGCGCGCCGTCCAGGCGAGGGGCTTGTCCACATGGCACAGGCTGCAGGCATCGGGACGGCCCGTCTCGAGCGCGACGCCCGCATTCGGGCTCGTGATGCGGTGGCTGCGCACCGTCTTCAGCAGCCCGTAGGTCGTGTACGGCATGTGGCAATTGACGCACCGGCTGCCCGACGAGCTCGCGGCGTGTCGCGTGTGCGCACCGGCGCCGGCGCTGACAGACGGGTGGCACGACTGGCACGCCCCGTCACCGGTCGCCGCGACGGACAACTGATCGTCGGCCCACGCCCGCCGGTCCCGCCGATCCCCGCGCTCCTGGTGCAAGGCGTGGCAGGACAGGCACGTCATGGTGCGTTCGGCCGTCCGCGCATCGGCGAAGCAGGGCGACTCGATCAGCCCGTTGTACTCCCGCCCCGCCACGGCCACGGTGCCGTCCGGCCAGAACGCCTCGCGCACGAAGTCCGGGTCGTCCGCCAGCAACTGCCGGAGCCGTGGTGCGTCAGGCTGCCGGCCTGGTTGCGCCACGAACCGGCTATTCGCGAGCACATCGCCGGGCCGGAAGCGCGGGCCCGCCGCGTTCTCCGCCTGCTCGCCGGCGCGGTCGTGCCACTCCCACACGCTGTGACACTGCCCGCAGACCTCGGCCGAGCGGCGCGGGTCGAGCCGCCGGGGATTCACGACACCACCCGCTTTCGGCGCATCCGCGTGCGCGGCCGACGGTCCGTGGCACGCCTCGCAGGCGATCCCGAACTCACCGACGCGTGAATCCGCGGTCGCCGTCTCCGGCGTCATGCGTTCGTACATCGAGGGCACGCGCGCTTCGCCCCGGGTGGTGTGACAACTGATGCAGACCTGATTCCACTGCCCCGAGCCGGGAAGAAAGACCGGTGCCGCCGGCTGCAGAAAGGCAGCGGCGCGGGGAATCCAGCGCCGTTCGCCGATGAGATACGTGAGCGGAAACCGGCCCAGGACGCGCGTGCGGCCGATTTCGTACCAGTAGACCTGCTGGTGATGCGACCCGGTGATGAGCGCCAGACGCCGGCTGATCGCGGGCCGCTCGCCGGGACGGCCGCGCCCTGAGACGCCGTTCCCGGAAGCGCCGTGGTCCGGATCAGGAAAGTCCGCCCACAACGCGCCCTCGCGCTCCGCGATGCGCATGGCGCCCCAGGTCGAGGGCGGCTGGACGCGGTCGGCGATGAACCGTGCCGCCTGCGTCGAGGCCTCCGTCGTCATCGTGCGATGAAACGACGCCGTCCACGAGGCGTGCTGCTCCGCGTGGCACCCGCGGCAGTCGGCGGGCCGTGCCGAGCCCGCGCCCGTCACGCGTGCGGGGCTGGAGGTACGGCTGGACTCAGGGGCCGTACAGCCGCTCGCCGTCCACAGGGGGACGGCGAGGACCAGGGCACAGACGCCCCTCACCATGAGACTGAGCCGCGGCACGCGCGGAGTCTACCGCGCGACACACCGGATCGCTGCGCGGGCAGCGGCAGGACTCACTGTGCGGGGAGCGCCAGATCCTCGGGCAGCGGCACATTGCCGCGCTGCACGTTCCGCAGATCGCGTCCCGCCTTGCAGCGGTCCGCGAGCGTGCCTCCCGGCGGGGCCGGGTTCACGTTGGCGCCGTGCCCGCACACGCCGAACATCCGCTCGTAGAGCTCGTCGTCGGACGGACGCTCGGTCGAGAGGCCGCGCTTCGTCATCTGCTCCCGGATGTACTTGCCCATCTCCGGGTTCTTGATCTGCTGCCCGCCATAGTTCTTGCCCCACTCGGCGGAGATGAGCGGCGTCCAGCCGAACAGATCCTTCACATCGAAGCTGGCGTTGTGGTCGAGCAGCAGCTGCACCAGGGGACTCGGGCCGCGCGCGG
>JBIKWH010000374.1:0-3049 GCA_044356435.1 Vicinamibacterales bacterium | reverse complement strand
TCTCCTCCGCTTAACGATCAGTGCACAAATCCTACCACACGGGTTCTGGACGTTTTTCCTCGGAATTACTCCGAAACAGGGGCGACGCGGCACCGGGCCTCCCTGCCGGGCTGAACTAATGACACACTGACGGCGGCAGGGAGCCTTCGACATGAGCGACGCGCGGGAACGGGTCGGATTCATCGGATTGGGCAGCATGGGCGCGCCGCTCGTCGGCCATCTGCTGGCAAAGGGATTCCCCGTCACCGTCTTTGCGCGAAGGCCGGAGGCCGCGGCGCCGGTGGTCGCGCTGGGCGCGACGGCTGTGCCCACGCCACGCGCCGTCGGGGCGGCGTCCGACATCGTATTCACGATGGTCACGGCGACCGCCGATGTCGAGCAGGTGCTGCTGGGGGAGGAGGGCGCCGCCCTTGGGCTCCGGCGCGGCGGTCTCGTGGTCGACCTCAGCACGATTGACCCGGATGGCGCGCGCCGACTGGCGGTCCGCCTGGCCGAGCACGGGATCGACTTCATCGACGCGCCGGTCTCGGGAGGGCCTGATGGGGCGAAGCAGGGCACCCTCACGGTCATGGCCGGCGGGGACGCTGCTGCGCTCGCGCGGGTGAGGCCCGTGCTCGACGCGTTCAGTGCCCGCGTGTTTCATATGGGGCCATCCGGCGCGGGGCAGGTGACCAAGGCGTGTCACCAGTTGCTGCTCCTCATCACCACCGAGGGCGTGGCGGAATCGCTCGCGCTGGCGGCAAAGGCCGGCGTGGACCCGGGCGCCGTGCGTGACGTGATGCTGCAGGCGATGGCCTCGAGTCGCGTGCTCGACCGGTTCGGCGGTGCCATGGCGGCCCGGAACTTCGAGCCGGGGATTCCCGCGAAGCTGTACCGGAAGGATGCCCAGATCGTCCACGAGTTTGCCACCCGAGTGGGCGCATCGCTGCCGGCGGGCGATGTGGTGCGCGCAAACATCGCGAAGGTGCTCGAAGCCGGTCGTGGCGAGCAGGATCTCTCGGTGCTGATCACCGCAGTCGAGTGAGCACCGCACTGGGATGAGCGCTCCGCAACTGGCGTTGCCCTTCGACGAGCCCGCGCCAACCGCGCTCGCGCCGATGGTGCTCCGCTTCGTCCGGCACCGGAAGGCGCGGCGCTATCTGATTCGCGTCGACCGTGACGGCGCGGTCCGCGTGACCATCCCCCGCGGCGGCTCCCGGCGCGACGCGGAGGCCTTTGCCCGGCGCAATCAGGCGTGGATCTCCCGGCAGCGCGCCCGGGCGGCTGGGAACGCGCTACCACCCGACGAGGAGCGTCGACTTCGGCAACTGGCACAGGACACGTTGCCGCAGCGGCTGCTGGCCCTGGCCGCGCTGCACGATCTGGCGGTGTCGCGCATCAGCATCCGGAACCCGAAAGCGCGGTGGGGTTCCTGCGGCCCAGGCGGGCACATCTGCCTGAACTGGCGGCTCGTGCTCATGCCGGAGTGGGTGCGCGACTACGTGCTCATCCACGAGTTGATGCATCTGCGGCAGATGAACCATTCACCGGCGTACTGGGCACTGGTGGCCGCAGCCTGCCCGGCGTACCGCGAAGCCCGGAAGTGGCTGCGCGAACACGGCGACGCGATCGCGTAGGGGACGCGCCGCTAGCCGCCGCGCGTGTGCATCTCGAGGTGCGGGTCGCGGCGGAGGGAGTCCACCGGGATCACGCCCCGGTGCCCCGCGGCCAGCCGGACTTCCGCCCCGCGGTCCGTTCGCGCCTGCCAGACACCGCGGAGCGCGGCAGCGATGGCGGCGTCGTCCGCGCCGCCGCGAAGCGGGCCGCGCAGGTCGAGCCCGCGCGCGCCGTAGAGACAGAGAAACCACTGCCCATCCGCCGTGAGGCGGCTCCGGTCGCACGAGGCGCAGAAGGGCTCGGTCGTCGACGAAATGATGCCGAAGACGGTGCCGTCGCTCAGCCGGAAGCGGTCTGCCGGGGCTGACGTGGATTCGTCGAGCGCCTCGATGTGGCCGTAGCGGGCCTCGAGGTCACGCAGCATTTCGGCGCGCGACACTACACGCTCCCGCGACCAGCGCGTCGCACCGCCGACGTCCATGTACTCGATGAAGCGCACTTCGGCGCCGTGGCCCCGCGCGAACTCGACGAGCGGCACGAGCTCGTCGTCGTTCACGCCGCGCATCACGACCGTGTCGAGTTTCAGCCCGGGAAAGATCGGGGCCGCCTCGGCGACACCCTCGAGCACCCGATCCAGATCGCGCGAGCGCGTCAGCGCGTGAAAGCGGTCCACGTGCAGCGTGTCCAGGCTGACTGTGAGGCGGTGCAGGCCGGCGTTCTTGAGCGCGGCGGCGACGGGCGCGAGCAGGATGCCGTTGGTGGTCATCGCCAGGTCCCGCAGGCCCGGCTTCGCCGCGAGCCCGGCGATGAGCGTCGTCAGGTCCCGGCGCAGGAGCGGCTCACCGCCGGTCAGGCGGACCTTGTCGACACCCAGGGTGATGAACAGGTCCGTGAGCCGGTCGATCTCTTCGAAGTCGAGGATGTCCTCGCGCGGCAGCCACACATACTCCTCCTCCGGCATGCAGTAGCTGCAGCGGAGGTTGCACCGGTCGGTGACCGACAGGCGCAGGTTGCGGAGAGGACGGTGGTGCTGGTCGAGCAGCACGGGTCTGCGTCCCGCGCTACGGGCAGGTCTTCGCGACGGGCTCGAGTGCGAGCACGTTGAGGTTGAGCGCGGCGCCGTTGCGGATGAGCAGCCCCTTCGCCATCAGCGTCTGGCCTTTCAGCGCGTCGGGCTTCGGAAACACGTCGAGCAGCTTGACCTTGGCCGAGCCCAGCGGGCCCTTGAAGGCCTTGGCGTCCGCGGCCGGGTCATCCATCGTGCTGACGGCCGGTTCGGTGGCGTTGGTGAGCACGAAGTCGGTGCCTTCCGTTCCGAGGCAGCCGACGACCTCCACCATCGCGCCGGTCGGCGCGGGCTCAGGGCCGTTCTTGCCGACGATGAGGATGGAACTCAGCGCCTCCTCGTCCAGCGACAGTTCACTCGACCCCGTCGGGAACCCGTTCATCGACA
>JBIKWH010000372.1:0-3051 GCA_044356435.1 Vicinamibacterales bacterium | reverse complement strand
ATCGGCTACGCGGAGTTGATTCCGGTGCGTGGCGCCTCCTACATCCTCTCGATCGTCAACGAGCAGGTGAGCAAGGGAGCCATCGGGCTCTATCTGAACCGTCGCGCCAACGTGCCGGGCTGGGAAGTCGGGTCGAGCATGATCTTCATCATGTTCTGCGAGATCTACTACCTGCTCGTCTGGGCCACGGTCGGCGTGCTCATGCAGTGGGACAAGTTTCCCGAGGTGTTCCACGTCATCCCGACGATCGCGGTTGGCGCGAGCCTGTTCTTCGTCGTGTTTCACCTGTTCTTCAGCGGCGTGATCGGCAAGGGCGTCGCCCTGCGCGACAAGCCGATCTTCCACGCCTTCCGCAAGGCGACCCTCGGCAACTACCTCACCGTGGTGGCGATCCGTACCCCGGCCCTCCTCTCGGCGGTGGTGATCTACACGCTGGCGTTGCGGCTCTTCGGTGTGGAGGCGCACTTCGGCGAGATGCTGGGTTACCTGCCGGTGATCTTCTTCGGCGCGGCCACGCCGGGTCCGATGCGGTCGGTGGCCATCCTGCTCTGGGTGCTGCTGTTCCCGAACAACCCTGGTGAGATGACGGCGTTCGGCTTCGTGCAGCACAACTTCTTCATCCTCTTCAACGCCGCGATGGGGCTCATCTTCATCAAGCGGGCGACGCAGGACCTGTTCGGCCCCGCATCCGAGGCGAAAGCCTAGTACCCGGCCCGGACGGCGCACCCGCCGGTTCCGCCGATCGTCGACCATACGCGGCCCGCATCCCCCGATGCGGGCCGTGCCATGTACACGCGTGCCGCGCCGTGGCCTGCACGGGATGAACGCACACGCGCGGCGCCGCAGCGGGTGTCGAGGGGCGTGGACGGGCGGTGAGGGGGGACGGGCGGGAGCGAAGGGCGGGAGAAGACGGGCTGGCGGTCCTGCGACCACCAGCCCGTTGTTGATTCCGGACTACTTCGTCTTGTCGCGCAGCGCCTGCACGTCCTTGGCGCTCCGGACCACGAACTTGCCGACGCGGTGGGATGGCCCCGAGGCCGAGACGAACTGCAGCACGCCGTTCTTCTCGTGCATGTGGTTCTGCCGCTGCGCCATGCCCTTCGTCGGATAGCTGTACATCGTCCAGGTGCCGGCGGCCGGGTCGTACCGGCCCATCTCGTCCGAGTTCTGGAACGTCACCCACACGCGGCCCTGACTGTCGACCGCGGCTTCGTACGGGTTCATCCCAGAGGACGGCACGGCGATGTACTTCAGGGCTTTCGTGCGTGTGTCGATGCGCACGAGCGAGTTGCCATAGAAGTTCGGCACCCAGAGCACCGGGCTCTTCAGGTCTGCGTACGGCCGGCGGGGCGACTGCTTGCCGCCGATGCCGGGCTGCGGGATTTCCTCCCCCTCAGCGAAGTCGCCCGGCTTCACGAACTCGGCGGGCAGCTGCGGAGGGAGCTTGATCTCGCTGACCTCGCCGGTGGCGCCGTTGCCGTGCACGATGATGTCGTCGTTGACGCCGGTCCACCAGCCGTTGCCGTCCATGTCACCCGCGATGCCGTAGGTCATCGCCGCGGTAGGCGACAGGAACTGTTTGAACGCCTTCGTCCGGGGGTCGAAGCGGAGGGCGGCGCCCTTCTGCATCGTGCCGCTCGCGGCCCAGATGAAGCCCTTGGCGTCGATGCCGAGCCAGCCGCTCACGAGCGTCATGCCGGGCGGAGGCGCGATGCTCTCCACCGTGCGCGACTTCGGTTCGATGATGCCCATCGTGCCGTCGAGATACGCGATGCGCGGCGACGCGTTGAAGTAGATGCGGCCGTCCGGGCCGTTGGAGATCCCGTGCGCCTTGGCGATCCCCGTGCCGTCCCGGAGCGGGACCGCGTACTCCGACACAGCCCCGGTCTCGCCATCGATCCGCGCCACGGTCCGCTTGCCGCGCGAGCCGGGCACCGTCATCCAGAGGCTGCCGCCGTCGTCGGCGGCCGCGTCATGCATCCCGCCATTGCCGCCGGCCGAACTGGCCTGCCCGTAGCGCCAGTCACTGCCGTTGTGGGCGGAGTAGCCGCCGCCTTCGTATTCCACGTCGTACTCGTAGACCGCCGGCAGCGTCGCCTCGCCCTTCGGCCGGTAGATCTGCGGCTTCATCGGCGACGGACCGGGGCCGCGCATCTCGGTGAGGTAGGTGGCCAGTTCCTTCTGCGCCGGCGTCAGGGGCTTCGTGTTCGCCGGGTTGAAGCCGTTCGTCATCACGCCGACGAGGACCTCCCAGCCGGCCTGATCGAAGCGGTCCCGCAGCACGGTGGCGGTGGAGTGGCAGTAGGTGCACATCTTCTGCAGCAGCACCTTGCCGCGCCGGTGCTCCCGCGTGTCCTCCGGGAGCGCCGCCAGCACCTGGTAGCCCGACAGCTGCCGGATGATGTCCGTCGTGTCGGCCAGCTTGAAGTCGACCTTGACGGTGCCTCCGGCCAGCGTCGCTTTCGACTCACCGCGCTCGAGGCCGATGGCCTGCGCCCAGACGTTGTAGGCGCCGGGACTCATCGCGGGGAAGAAGAAGCGGCCGTCCGCCTGGCTGTAGACCGACGTCGTGATCGGACGGCCGGGGATCTGGGCCGAGATGGCCACACCCTCGATGGGTGCGCCCGACGGGGACGTGACCCGTCCCGTGAGCAGGCTCTCTTTCGCGCCTTGCGCCGAGAGGGACAGCGCCAGCGCCAGGCTGGCGACGGCCGTGGCCGCCCCGGCCGTGAATCGGGTACGTGTCAGCATCGCGGGCTCCTATTCACCTGCCCGCGGAATCGCGAGCTTGGTCATGCGCTGTTCGACGGTCTTCATGAACGCGACCACCTGGCCGATCTCGTCATCGGAGAGCGCGAGCTTGTACGCCGGCATGCGCGCGCTGCCGTTCTTGATCTTGTCGCGCAGCTTGGCCTCGTCGGCGGCCTGCGCCTTGCTAAGCAGTGGACCGAAGGTCGAGGCCCGGCGCGGGGCCGCAGCGGCCGTGCCGAGTCCCATCTCGGTCGCCGGATCCTGACCGACGTGGCACATGGCGCACCGGGTCTGGAAGAT
>JBIKWH010000371.1:0-3061 GCA_044356435.1 Vicinamibacterales bacterium | reverse complement strand
AGGCCCGCGGCGATGCGTTCGGCGATCAGGGCCGCCGTGCCCACCACGCCCGTCGTGCACTCGTCCGGCGGAACTGCCTCCACGTCGACCTTCGTGAAGCGGCTCGTCAGGATCTGCGCCGAACGGCCGCTCACCAGGAGCGAAAGCTCGAGCCCGCCCAATTCCGGGTGGGCGAGTGTGATCGCACAGTGGGCCTCGACGCCATGGGGCGGCGTACCGCTCGGTGCATCCTTGACGACAACCGCCGAGCCGAGCGCCTGTGCAGCCGTGTCTTCGATCGCCGCGAGCGCGATCAGGCGGATGCTGGGCAGAACGGCGGTGAGCGGCCGGGCCGTCGCAGTGTCACCCGCGAGTTCCGTGAGGGCCGTCCTCAGCGTGGCCTCCATGAAGCTGCGCGGCATGACGCCGTCGTAGAGCTCCGCATCCCGGCGGCGCGGCGGCACGCCGGGCGGCAGCACGCGCACGAGCGCCAGGCGGTGACCATTCGGGGACTGCCGGAGCTTGCGGGCCAGTTCCTCGTGACCGAGCAGCCCGATGTCGCCACCGACGAAGATCGTGTCGTAGGCCTCCACCATATGCAGGCGCAGCGCGTCGATGCCGGACGGCGCCTCGGACAACCGGACGTCGGGGCCGAGCACGTCCCGGAAGACCTGCGCGAAGTCCGGGTTTTCCTCCACCAGCAGCACACGCGCGGGCGCCGCCAGTCGGACCTGCACGCGGCTGGCGCGGGTGCGGCGCGGTGCGGGTGGTGCCGCGACGGTGAGGCCGCCGGCGATCCGGGCCACGCGCTCGACGATGACCGCCGGTCGCACGGGCTTGATGACGTAGTCGCTGACGCCGAGCGACATCATCTCGTGCACCACCTGTTCTTCCGTGCTACCGGTCATGACGATGACGGGGAGGTTCGCCGTACGGGCGTGACCACGGATGGCCCGGAGCGTCTCGACGCCGTTCATCAGCGGCATCTTGACGTCCAGCAGCAGCAGCGAATGCGGGGTCGCGGCCAGGCGCTCGAGCGCGTCGAGGCCGTTGTCCACCTCCGAGACATCGCAGGGGAAGTGCCGCATGAGAATGCGGCGCACCACGGCGCGCGTGGCGGGTTCGTCGTCGGCGATGAGGATACGCATCCGCCCTCACAATCGGCCCTCCGGCTGGGCCTCTTGAGCGGGCGGATCCGACGGACTCCGCTCAGCGGGGCAGTTGCAGACTCTGACGCACTTTATCGATTGGAGCGCCGTAAATGGCCGCTTCTGCGTCCGGAAATACGCCGATCAAATAGAAGAGCTGGCCGTCGGAGGTCAGGGCCGTCACGACCATCAGCGTTTCGGGGCCGCCGGTGACGTCCGAGACGTTCGAGATCGTGGAGCTGAGCGCCTGCCGGCCGGCCAGCGTGGTGGCGCTCGACCGGCCGGACCAGCGGATCTGCGGGTTGCCGCTCGTCAGGGCCTTGATGAAGGCCTTGGTTTCCGTGTCGAGGGCGGTCGACCCGGCCTTCATGGTCCCGAACTGCACGCCGTGCGTCATGGCCGCGCCGGACGCGAGCGTCACAACCGCGCCCTGGGGTGCAAAGGCGGGGGAGCCCATCTGCGTGTTCTGGAGCCAGTTCGACGGCACGGAGAGCTTCACGCCGTCGACCGTGAACGCCTTCGTGCCTGAGGCCGGCGCGGCGACTTTGACCGTCTGCGTGCCAGCCGGAGGCCCGGACGTATTCTTCGGCCCGCCCTCCTTCTGCATCCTGGCGACCTGCTCGGCGGTGTACGCCGGGGGCATGCCGCCCAGCCGCGTGCGCACCGCCTGGTAGTCGGTGGCCGTGCGACCCGGAGCCACCGTCAGCGTCTTCGCCTCTTTCAGGATGTATTCGTAGCGGTTCCCGGGGTTCGGATGGCTGCTCATCCACTGCGGACCGCCGGAGCCGCCCTCTTTCTCGATCGCCTTGAAGACCTCGGCCATCTCACGCGGATCCCAGCCGGCCTGCGCCATGATCTGCGCGCCGAGCAGGTCGGCCTGCTTCTCGTACTCGCGGCTGAACTTCATGAAGTAGGTGCCGAGGCCGAACTCGGACCCCTGCGCAATGATGCTGCCCGTCGTGCCGCCGACCACGGCACCGAGAATCTGACCCGCGATGGCGCCAATCTGGAACCGCTGCGCCTTGGTGACCTGCGCCGTGCCGTGCCGGAGGAGCACGTGGACGATCTCGTGCGCCATCACGCCGACCACGCCGCCTTCGCTGCCAGCCTTCTCGATCATGCCGCGGTTCAGGAACATCGGGCCGCCGGGCAGCGCGAAGGCGTTGATCTCGGCCTGGTTCACCACCTCGAACGTGTAGGTGAACTCCGGCGTCCGGTACTGGGTCGGCACCGCCGCCACCAGACGGGCGCCGACGGCGCTCACATAGGCCGCCACCTTCTCGTCGGAGAGCAGCGGCATCGTCTTCCGCACTTCAGCCGCGGCTTCCTTGCCGAGCTTCACGTCCTCGCTCACCGGGTACTTGTTCTTGGGAGCAGTGACCCTGGTCTGGGCCGAGAGCAGGGCGGTGAGAGCCGTCAGTGCGGCCACAGCGACGAGGGGGGCTGGCAGGCGGCGGAAGGTGGATCGGGACATAGATACCTCAGCAGGAGCAGGTGCGCTCCGGATCTCCAATAGCGTACGACATAGAATCAGCCGCGTGCGTTCGCGTTTACTGCTCGCGCTGGTCGCGATTCAGGCCGTGATCTCGGTCGGTTACGGGCTGGCGTGGATGTATTACGCCCAGATCCAGACGGCGTCATCCACCCTGGGGATTGTCGCGGAGTACGACGACGCGGACCGCCTGGCCACGGTGACCACCGTGGAAGGCGGCAGCCCGGCGCAGGCCGCGGGCCTCACCACCGGCGACCGGATCCGTTCGGCCAGCGGCATGCGACTCAGTTCGCGCGCCCGTTTTCTCGAGTGGGACCGGACCGCGATCGACGACGACACGGTGCTCGTCGTGCTGCGGAACGGGCAGGATGCGCCGCTCCTGGTCCGGCTGGCGCGCGTCGTGCCGTTCTCGTTCAAAGGTCTCATTGAGAGCTCGCTCCTC
>JBIKWH010000370.1:0-3070 GCA_044356435.1 Vicinamibacterales bacterium | reverse complement strand
GCTTGAAGAGGTAGTAGACGCTGGGGTACGCGGCCTTGCCCTGAAACTTCATCCGGGCGTGATCTTTGTAGCCCCCGGGATGGCAGTTCTCGCAGAGCTGTTGGTACAGCTTCGCGCCACGGTCCGCCTGCGCCGCGGTGTAGTAGGCCTCGGCAGAGTCCCAGGGAGCGGCGGCCTTCGCCGCGGGGCGCGCCGCCGGCGCCTGTGCCGATAGCAGTGCGGTGGTGGCCAGCAGGCCGAGGGCTCCTGCCATCCAGCGGAATCTCATCGTGTCTCCTTGGGTTGAAGCGAGATCTGACCGAGCACTGTCGAGTCGAAGGGCAGGTCGCTCGTGCCGGCGGCGTATCCATTCATCTTGAGCAGGTAGGCGACGATGTCGGCATACGCGCCGGCTTCGAGACTTCCCGGGCGGCCTTCGGGCATCGTGAGCCGAAGGATGTCGAACAGCGCCCCGGCCGTCTTCGGGCGCCACCGTTCGTCAAACGTGGCCCCGCCGAGTGCCGGCGCGTAGGCGCCGCCTTCGAGCTGTGAGCCGTGGCAGGTCTCGCAGTTGCGGCGGTACGCCGTCAGGCCGCGTTCCGCCTGCTGGGTCGTGTAGACACCGGACGCCGCCGTGCGCGTGCCTGCCGCGGCGGCACCGGGGCCCGCCTGCGAAGTCGTCTGCGTGGTGCGGGACGGCGCGCCCACCGCCAGCGCCACCAGCTCCGCCGTTCCGGAGCCCCCGGCGGCCATGAGGATGTACTGCCGGCCCTCGTGCACGTACGTCATCGGCTGCGCGACGCCGTCGCCGTCGAGCTTCACCGTGTGGAGCAGCCGCCCGTTCTGCTTGTCGAAGACGAACAGGACTTCACGGTACAGGTCGGCATCGGCCCACTTGGCCCACGGGGCTCTTGCCGGCACGCCGCTGCTCTGCATGTAGGTGATCGTGACGAACAGCAGCGTCTTCGTCAGGAGCACGTGAGTCATCTGGGGCGCGGTGCCCAGGGGGCCGACGTTGAGGCCCTTGAGCAGCGGGTGATTCCGGGGGCCGTCGCCGAGGGGCGTCATCCATTGCAGGTCGCCCTTGTTCATGTTGAACGCGGAGATCCGGGAGTAGGGAGGCTTGAAGATGGGGAGACCGTCTATGAACAGCTCCGGGGCCGGCGCACCCCCGCTGGCCCGGTAGAGCAGGTCCGTCTGGGTGGGGTCCGCCTGGGTGGCGCGCCCCACGGACGGCACCGTGATCGACGGGACGTAGAACCAGCCGGTCTCGGGGTCCAGCGCACCGCCGCCCCAGCGCCCGCCGCCGAACACGCCAGGGAGGAAGACCGTGCCCTTCAGCGAAGGCGGCGTAAACACCGGACCGAACTCGAACTTCTTCAACTGTTCGAGGGCGCGTGCCCGCAACGCGGGCGTGAAGTCCATGAGGTTGTCCGGCGTGGATCCCTGCAGGTCGAAGGCCGGCGGCTTGGTCGGATGGGGCTGCGTCGGGGAGGTTCGCTCGCGGGGCACCGACGACTGCGGAACCGGCTTCTCCACGATGGGCCATACCGGCGTGCCTGTCTTGCGGTCGAAGACGTAGGTGAAGGCCTGCTTGCTCGTCACCATGACGGCCTTGATCCGCTTGCCGTCCACCGTGATGTCGCCGAGGACGGGATCGGCCGGGAAGTCGTAGTCCCAGAGCCCGTGATGGACCGCCTGGAAGTGCCAGACCCGGCGGCCCGTCTTCGCCTCGACGCAGATGATGCTCTCGGCGAAGAGGTTGTCACCGGGCCGGTGGCCGCCATAGAAGTCACTGTTCGGCGTCGAGCTGGCCATGTAGACATACCCGAGCTCGGGGTCGTACGTCATACCGGCCCAGACGTTGGAATTCCCACCGTTATCGGCCGAGTTCTCCAGCCAGGACTCGTAGCCGAACTCACCCTTGAGCGGCACGGTGTGAAATTGCCAGAGGAGCCTGCCGGTGCGGACGTCGTACGCCTGCACATAGCCCGGAGGGTTGCCGGCGACGCCCGGCACCTGGTCGGAGACGTTGTTCCCGATGATGACGACGTCCCCCGCCGCCAGAGGACGACGGGCGACGAAGTTCGTACCGCCCACCGCATGGCGGATGCCGGCCGTCGTGTCGACGCTCCCGCCGGCACCGAAGTTCGGGTCTGGCTTGCCGGTCTTGATGTCGATCGACACGAGTCTGGCGTCCACGGTGCCGAGCAGCAGGCGTTCGGCCTTGCCGTCCGTCCAGTACTCCATGCCGCGGTTCGAGAAGTTCCCCCCGTTCGGAGGACGCGTCTTCAGGCGCTTGTAGGCTTCCGTGTCATAGGTCCAGCGGGCCTGGCCCGTTCCGGGGTCGAGGGCCGCGACGATTCCCAGCGACGTGACCGTATAGAGCGTGCCCTTGATCAGGAGCGGCGTGTCCTCGTACTTGCTGACACGCCAGATGGGATTCTGGGGCTCGATCTGCCTGTCCGGCGAGGTCCACCGCCAGGCGACCTGGAGGTCTCGGACGTTCCCTTTGTCGATGAGCGCGAGGGGCGAGTACTTGGTCGACTGCTGGTCGCCGCTGAAGTGCTGCCACTCGGTGCTGGCCTGGCGCCGCTGCGCCGGGACGAGGGAAACCGCGCCGAGGAGCGCAACGATGGTGAAGCCGACGGGGGCGTATCGCTGACGCATGGGCACCCTGAACCTCAACTGATGTGGACCGCCGCCCACGGCGACGGCGCCGGGCGGGCAAAAGCGCCCAGATCCTACTGGAGTCGGCCGTTCCACGATGGTGGCGCGTGGCACACCGCAACAAATGTCCCGCTTCGTCTGCCGCGGCGGCACGTTCAACCGTCGCTGGGGCCATTCGTTTCGGGTTGATTGCGCGGCCAGCGGGCGGTCTCAATCATTGACGTCAGGTCGAACCACCACGGGCCCCGTCCGTTTCTGACCGGCCGCAACAATTCGCTGTTCCTCCAGCCTTCTGCACAATCCGGATCCGTCCAATCCTCCAGGAGTCGGTAGTTTGTGTCGAACTGACGCGACAGGGAACAGAAGGGCGGACCTTGGCCTTACCCTCACCCGGCTATCTTCCGGTTCAGATCGAACCGGA
>JBIKWH010000369.1:0-3074 GCA_044356435.1 Vicinamibacterales bacterium | reverse complement strand
CCCGCACGCTGAACTCGTGCAGGTGAATTCCGGTACCCGGCTCATCGACCGCCGACGCCAGCTCCGTGGCCGCCAGCGTGCGGAGCTGCGCGTCCAGGTCGCGGCGCAGGTAGGTCTCGGCTCCGACGTAGACGGCGAGAAGGCCTGTCGTGAGCACGACACCGAACGCCGCGAGCCACCGCAGCGTGAGGCGCACGCGGAAGGACAGGCTCATCGCCGCGTCCCGTCCGGGTCGGTCAGCATGTACCCCAGGCCGCGAATCGTCCGGATGACGGGCGCCTCCAGCCCGGCGGCCTTGAGCTTCCGGCGCAGATAGCCGACGTAGACATCGGTGACGTTGGACGAGAGATCCACGTCGCTGCCCCAGACGCGTGCCGCGAGCTGGTCGCGCGACACGACCGTCGACGGATGCCGCAGCAGGTGCTCCAGCAGCCGGTGCTCGGTGGCGCTCAGCGAAATGGGCCGGCCCGCGACGGTCGCCAGGTGGGTCTCCGTGTCGAGGGCGATCGGTCCGCACTGGAGCACATTGGCGGGCACCCGGGCGGTGCTCCGCCTGGTCAGCGCCCGCAACCGCGCCAGCAGTTCGTCGAAGGCGAAGGGCTTGACGAGATAGTCATCGGCGCCGGCATCGAGGCCCGCGACGCGGTCGGACACGGCATCACGCGCCGTCAGCATCAGCACGGGTACGGCCTGCCCGTCCTGGCGGATCCGCCGGCAGACGTCGAATCCATTCCGTCCCGGCAGCTGCACGTCGAGCACGATCGCGTCGTAGTCGACCTCGCTCGACAGCCGTTCCGCCGACGGACCGTCCTCGGCGAGGTCCACGACGTACCGTTCCTCACGAAGACCGCGGACCAGAAACCCGCTGATCGCCGGGTCGTCCTCGACTACCAGGATCCGCACGCCGGGATTGTACCCACCGCGCCCGCGTCTCAGCGCGCCGCCCGGGCCGTCACCCGCCGCTCGATGAGCTCGTAGAGCGTCGGCAACACCATCAACGTGAGGAGCGTGGAGGTGACCACGCCGCCGATGACGACGCTGGCCAGCGGCCGCTGCACTTCCGAGCCCGCGCCCTGCGCGATGGCCATCGGCACGAACCCGAGCGCCGCCACGAGCGCGGTCATCATGACCGGCTTCAGCCGCGTGCCCGCGCCCGCCAGCACGGCGTTCCGCAGGTCCGAGCCTTCGTCCCGCAGCCTGTTCACGGCGGCGACCAGCACGACGCCGTTGAGCACCGCGACGCCGAAGAGTGCGATGAAGCCGACGGACGCCGACAGGTTCAGCGTCAACCCGCGAATCCAGAGTGCCGCGACGCCGCCCACCAGCGCAAAGGGCACATTGAGCAGCACCAGGCCGGCCTGGCGAATCCGGCCGAACGTGACGAAGAGCAGCAGGAAGATCAGCACGATCGAGAGCGGCACGACGAGCAGCAGCCGGCTCGTCGCCCGCGCCTGGTTCTCGAACTGACCGCCCCAGGCGACGCGGTATCCCTCCGGCAGCGGCACCGACCGCTCGATCCGCGGGCGCGCCTCGGCGACGAAGCTGCCGACATCGCGTCCGCGCACGTTGGTCTGCACGACGATGCGGCGCTCGGCGTCCTCGTGATTGATCGCTTCCGGCGCCCGCACCTCGCCGATGCGCGTGACCCGGGACAGGGGCACCCGCTCTCCCCGCAGACCGACGAGCGGCAGCGCGCCCAGCGCCGCGCCGTCCCGGCGGAACGCCTCGGGGAGCCGGATCAGGACGGGAAACCGGCGGGCACCGTCCACCAGCTCCGTGGCCTGACGACCACCCACCGCAGTCTCGACGACGTCACGCACATCGGCGACGCTGAGCCCCACGCGGGCCGCCGCCTCGCGGTCCACGTCCACCTGCAGCTCCGCCGCGCCGAAGAGGGCTTCGACCTGCAGATCCGAGGCCCCCGGCACCTGCTCCAGTTGTGTACGGACGGCCGCGCCGAGCCGCTCGAGAACCTCGGCGTCGCGGCCGAAGACCTTCACCGCGACGTCCGCCTTCACGCCGGAGATGGTCTCGTCGAGACGCATCGCCATCGGCTGGGTGAAGTTGAAGGTCATCCCCGGCACCGAAGCAAGTCGATCGGCCATCGCCTCCACCAGGGTGGCTTTCGTGCGGCCGGTCGTCCACGTGGCTGGTGGATGCAGGGCCACGTAGATGTCGCCCTGGTAGATCCCCATCGCCTCGGTCGCCAGATCCGGACGGCCCAGCTTCGTCACGACACCCGAGACCTCGGGGAACGTGCCGAGAAGCCGTTCGACCCGCCCGGACATCTCGACGGATTCGTCCAGCGACACCGACGGCAGCTTGCGGGATTCGATGAGGAGCGTGCCCTCGTCGAGCCGCGGCATGAACTCCGTGCCCAGGTACGGCAGCGATCCCAGGGCGACGGCGACCACCAGCAGGGCGATCGCCAGCGTGCGGGCGGGGTGGTCCATGGCCAGGCGCAGGTCGTGGATGTAGCGTCCGCGCAACCGGAGAAACCAGCCGGGCTCGTGGTGCGCCCCGCCGCCGGCCGGCAGGAACGTCGCCAGGACGGGCACGACGGTCAACGAGAGCAGCAGCGCGCCGAGAATCGCCGAGCAGACCGTGATCGCCATCGGCCTGAACATCTTTCCTTCAAGCCCCTCGAGCGTGAAGATCGGCAGGTAGACGGCGATGATGATCAGCACGCCGAACAGCACCGGGCGCGCCACCTCCGTCGCGGCGGCCGTCACCTGGGCGAGGCGGTCCGGGGGCGCGCCGGACTCCACCATCCGATGCGCATCCGCCGCACGCCGCCGGAGGATGCTCTCCACCATGACGACCGCGCCGTCGACAATGAGACCGAAGTCGATGGCCCCGAGCGACATCAGGTTGGCGGACACGCCGAAGATCCGCATCCCGATGAACCCGGTGAGCATCGCCACGGGAATCACCGCCGCCACGATGAGCGACGCCCGCAGGTCCCGGAGAAAGAACACCAGGACCGCGATCACGAGCAGCGACCCTTCGAGCAGACTGGTTCGGACGGTCGTTTCGGTGCGGGCGATGACTTCCGTCTGGTCGTAGAACGGCAC
>JBIKWH010000368.1:0-3076 GCA_044356435.1 Vicinamibacterales bacterium | reverse complement strand
GTGCGCGTGATGGGCGCGCGCCCCGGCGGCCAGGCCGCGTGGACCGTCGTGGAGGGCCGCGAGATCCGCGAGGCTGGTGACGTGCTCGTCAACGCGCGGGTGCAGCGCCTGCTCGACGCGAAGATCGGCGGCACGTTCGAGCTGCGGACGACGACCGCCGGGGTCCGCACGGTCGCACCGCCCCTCACCGTGCGCATCGTCGGCGTGGCCGAGTTCCCGTTCGAGAGCGAGCGGGGGACCACGGTGGGCCTCTCGCTCGTGGACGTGGACCGCGTCGCGGGCGGAGCCGGAAGCGAGTCGGCCGAGCAATTCCTGATCGCCACGGCCGACGGCGTCAGCCCGGCCGCCGGCAAGGCCGCCGTGGAGCGGGCCGTGCCGGCGCTGACGGCGCTGACCAACGCGCAGCTCCTGGTGCGCCTGCAGGAGGGCGGACTCTCCTACTTCCGCCAGATCTCGTTCGTGCTGACCACGATCACCACCGGCTTCGCCTTTCTGCTGGTCACGGTGCTGCTGACGGTGTCGGTGAACCAGCGCACCGGCGAGATCGCGGCGCTCCGCGCGCTGGGCTTCTCGCGCCGGCGCGCCGTGATGGATGTCTTCGCCGAAGCGGTGCTGATCGTCGGCAGCGGCGCGGTGCTGGCGCTGCCGCTCGGGCTCGCGCTGGCCCGCTTTCTCGACTGGATCCTGAAAGGGATCCCGGGTATTCCGGCGTCGCTGCACTTCTTCGTCTTCCAGCCGCGCGCGCTGGCCGTGCACGCCGTGCTCTTCGCGCTGACGGCGGTCGCGGCCGCGCTCTATCCCATGCGCCTGGTGGCCGTGCTGCCGATCGCGGCCACGCTCCGGCGGGAGGTCGTCTCATGAACGTGGTCGAAGCCCGGAACCTGACGCGGCTGTTCCCCATGCCCGCCGGGCCGGTCACGGCGGTGCGCGACGTGTCGCTGGCGGTGGACCCCGGCGACTTCGTGGCGCTCTGCGGCCCCTCCGGCTGCGGCAAGTCCACGCTGCTGCACCTGCTCGGCGTCGTGGATACGCCGTCCGACGGCACGCTGCGTATCGACGGCGAGGACGTCGCCGCGCTGAACGACGTGGCGCGCAGCCGCATCCGGCTCCGCAAGATTGGCTTCGTGTTCCAGCGCTTCTTCCTGCTCCCCATGCTCACGGCCGCGGAGAATGTCGAGCTGCCGATGTCCGAGGCCGGCATGTCGAAGGGCGCCCGCGAGAGCCGCGTGCGCGAGCTGCTGCAGTATGTCGGCCTCGCCTCGCGGGCCGACCACCGGCCGTCGCAGCTCTCGGGCGGTGAAATGCAGCGCGTCGCGATCGCGCGCGCCCTGGCCAACTCACCGCGCCTGCTGCTGGCGGACGAACCCACGGGCGAGCTCGACCAGACGACAGGCGAGCAGATCGCGCAACTGCTCGACCGCGTCAACGCGGACGGTACCGCGCTGGTCGTCGTGACGCACGACCCGGCGTTCGCCCGGCGTGCCCGGCGCATCCTGACCATGCGGGACGGCGCGCTGGTCAGCGAGGAGCACGTGCGGTGATTGCCCGCCTCGCGCTGCGCACGCTGGCGGCGCATCCCGTCAGAACGGCCGTGCTGGCCGCCGGCTTCGGCGTGGGTGTGTCGGTCATGGCCATCCTGCTTGGCGTCGCGGAGGTCGTGCTCGACCAGGCCCGCGCGCCTGAGCTCGCCGGCGGCGGCGATGTGGTCGTCACCGGGCCGGGCCTGCAGCGGCTCGACGCGGCGCGGCTGGTGCTGGCGGGTCCGCTCGCGCGGGAACCGTTTGCGTCGGAGGTCGTGGCGGCATCGCCGCTCAACCGCGCCACGCTGTACCTCGTCGGCGAGGATGGCGGCACCACCGCGCTTGAGGCGCAGGCGGGCATCCCGAGCCTCGAGCGCGCGCTCGGCGACAAGGAAGTCTCCGGCGTGGCCGCGTGGGTCGACACGGAAGCGGACCGCCCGTGGTCGGCCCGTGAGCCGGGCAATGCGCTCAGGGCGATCGACGCGTTTCACACGATTCCCGACGTGCCCGCCCGCGCGGCCTCGTGGGCCGAGTGGCTCTACTTCAACGGCCGGAGCCAGGACGTCCGGTTCTATCTCACGTTCCTCGTCGGGCCGCGCACGGCTGATGGCCGTCGCTCCGCTGGCGTGCGCCTGCAGCTCGAACGCAACGGCCGGATGGAGGCCTATGCCTCGGGCGCGCTGCTCACCGAGGCCGACGTGGCCCGCGCGCCCGATCTCACCATCGGCCGCAACACCGTCCGCCTCCGCGGCCTCCGCTACGACATCCATCTCGACCTCACCTCGGGCACCGGGCAGCGCCTGACCGCCGACCTGGCCGTCGAGGGCGAGGCCGGCCGGCAGTTCCCGCCGATTGAGCTCGCCGGCGCGGGCGGATGGCGATCCGGCTACGTCGTGCCGGTGATGGCGGGCCGCTCGTCGGGCACGCTCACCGTCGGCGGCACGCGCGTTCCGCTCACACAGGCCACCGGCTACCACGATCACAACTGGGGCTTCTGGGAAGGCGTCTCCTGGCAGTGGGGCCAGGTGCAGCAGGGCGACATCTCGTTCGTCTTCGGCCGCGTGTTTCCTCCGGCCGACGCCGCGGACCCTGCGCGCGTGCCCGGCTTCCTCGGCGCCATCGGCCCGCGCGGCCCGACGGGCTATGCCACGGGCGTCACGATCACCGAGACCAACGCGGCCGGGAGCGGCGACCCCACGCGTGTCGTGATCGAGGGCCGGAGCCCGTCGCTGAACGTGACGCTGGACCTGGCGGTGCAGAGCATCGAGCGCAACCGGCTGCCCGGCCCGATGGCCACGCCGATGACGTTTCTCCAGATGCGCGGGCAGTACGTGGTCACGGGAAGCGTGGCCGGCGCGCCCGTGTCGTTCACGGCTGCCGGGTCCGCCGAGACCTTCCGGGGCGACTGACGGCTACACAGTCTGGCGAGGCCGGTCGGCCTCGCGCCGCGACCACCGCGCGGCCAGTTCCTCGCGCGACGCCTGGTGCCGCAGCAGGAAGTCCGTCGCGCTGACGGCTGCGAGAAAGCCGTCGTCGTCGAGCGATCGCGTTCCGCC
>JBIKWH010000367.1:0-3082 GCA_044356435.1 Vicinamibacterales bacterium | reverse complement strand
GGCGATGAGCGCGATTGCGCTGGCGGCGCTGGTGCTGGCGTCGCTGCTGCTCATCACGTCGAACCTGGAGCGCGTGCTCAGCGGATGGTCGACGGCGGCCGAGTTCTCCGTCTACCTGACGGACACGGCCAGTTCCGATCAGCGTGGCGCCGTGGAGGCCGCGGTCGACGCGTCGGGGATCGCCGCGCGCCGGGAGTACGTCTCGAAGGTGGACGCCCTGGCGCGCTTCAAGCGCGACTATGCCGAGCTGGAGGCGCTGGCCGCGGCGCTGCAGTCGAATCCGTTCCCCGCGTCGGTCGAGGTGCAGGTCACGAGTGAACGGCAGGGCAGCGCGGAGGTCGAGACGCTGGTCGAGGCACTCGGCCGTCTGCCGGGTGTGGCCGACGTCCGGTACGACCGCGAGTGGATCCGGCGTGTGACGGGCGGCCTCTCGATGGTCAGGCGCCTGGGCCTGCTGATCGGGCTGATCATGACCGCGGCGGCGGCGCTGACGGTGGCGGCGGTGATCCGGCTGGCGTTCGATGCCCGCCGGGAGGAAATCCGCCTGATGTATCTCGTCGGCGCGCCCTACCGGTTCATCCGCGGGCCATTCATAGTCGAGGGGCTCGTGCTCGGCGGCCTCGGGGCCGGTGTCGCGGTCCTGGTGCTGTGGCTGGGCTATCGCGCCGCGTTTGCCTGGTGGACACCGACGCTGTCGTCGCTCGGCGCGCTGGACGCGCTGCGGTTCCTCCCCGCGCAGATGGCGGCGTTCGTCGTGCTCGGAGGCGCGGCGGTGGGATCCGCCTGTGGTTTCGCCGTGTCCCGTCGCACGACCTGACGCATGTCCGGTGTAATGCGTTTGACACCGGGTTCGCCGGGTCGGTAAACTCCCTTTACTGTCTTACATGCCCGCGTCGAGGATTCGTCTCTCGCGCTTCGTGTCAGAGCCTTCAAGGAGTGCCGCCCCGGCACTGCTTTCCCTTTCTGATTTCTACCGTGAGGAAGTCGTTCGCTGCCAGCGCTGTCTCGAAGATCAGCGAGACCTGTACTCGGCACAGACGATTCAGGATGTGGAGCGGGCGCTCTCGCGGGTCATGGCCAGTCTGGACCGGCTCTGCTGCTCGCCGGACGCGGGCGAAGTCCTCGGCCGGCTCCTCCGTGATTTTGATGTGGCCGCGGGCCTGGTGAATTGGTCCGACCCCTCGCAAGTCCACTAATCTGTGTCCTGCCGGCACGGCCGGCCTCCCACGTTCCCTCAGTGATCCCTTCCGTGCGCCCCGTGTGTGCGCGGCTTCTCTGTTCGTTCCGCAATGTCCACATCTGAAGATCTGCTCGCCCGTCTCCGTGAAGCCGGCGTGCTGCCCGCCACCACCCGCGATGTCCTCCGCCGTCTGAAGACGCCACGCGAGCAGCGGACCGCCGTCAAACGTCAGCTTCGGTCTCTCGTCAAGGCCGGAGAGCTCCTGGAGATCCGCGGACAGCGTCTGGCGCTGCCAGGAGGGGATGACACCTCCGCCGGCCGATTCGTCCGGCATCCCTCGGGCTACGGCTTCGTGACGCCCGATGCGGCCGAGGTGCGTGGCGACGACATCTTCATTCCGGCACATGCGGTCGGAGAGGCGATGCACGGAGACCGCGTGCTCGCCGTGCCGGAGCGCCAGACGGCGCGTGGCGTCGAGGGGCGCGTGGTGCGCGTGCTCGCCCGCGGGCAGCACGCGGTGGTCGGCCGGTTCGAACGCGACGGCCGGGGGCGCGCGTATCTCGTGCCCTTCGACCCGCGTCTGAGCGACCCAGTCGAGATTGCCGCTGAGCGGACGCGCGAGGCCGAGCAGGGCGACATGGTCGTGGTCGCCATCACACGGTGGCCGACGCCGCTGACCGGCGCGGCGGGCGACGTGACCGAGGTGCTGGGCCCGGTGGACGCGCCCGGCGTGGACACCGAGGTCATCATCCGCAAGTTCGGCCTGCCGGACGCGCACGGTCCCGAGGCCGTGGCCGAAGCCGTGGCGCTCGGTCAGGAGGTCAGACCGGCCGACCTCGCGGCCCGCACGGACTTCCGCGCGTGGCCGACGGTGACCATCGACGGGGAGCACGCACGCGACTACGACGACGCCATCACGCTCGAGCGGCTGCCGAACGGCCACTACTGGCTGGGCGTCCACATCGCGGACGTGGCCCACTACGTGGCGGAGGGGAGTGCGCTCGACGAGGAGGCCTACGAGCGCGGGACGTCGGTCTACTTCCCGGAACGCGCCGTGCACATGTTTCCGTCGGAGCTCGCGACCGGACTGTGCAGCCTCAGACCGCAGGTCGACCGGCTCGTGCAGACGTGCCTGATGGAGGTGAATCGTTCGGGCGAGGTGCTGCGCTACGAGCTGCACGACGGCGTCATCCACAGCAACGAGCGGATGACCTACACGGCCGTGAACGCGATCCTGACCGACCGGGACCCCGCGCAGCTCGCCCGCTACGCGGCATTGGTGCCGCTCTTCGAGCTGATGGGGGAGCTGTTCGAGGTGCTGAACGCACGCCGTCGCCGGCGAGGCGCGATCGACTTCGACCTGCCGGAGCCCGAGGTGGTGCTGGGCACTGACGGCGCGATCGAGGCCATCGTCGCATCCGAGCGGAACGTGGCGCACCGCCTGATCGAGGAGTTCATGCTCCTGGCCAACGAGACGGTCGCGGCGCATCTCGAGGCGCACGACACGCCGGCGCTGTACCGCGTGCACGAGCCCCCGGACGCGAAGAAGGTGCTCGACTTCCAGGAGTTCATCACGACGCTCGGGTACGGCCTGGCCATGTCAGGTGAAGAGATCCGTCCCCGGCACTTCCAGGCGCTGGTGAAGCGGATTCATGGCACGCCGGAGGAGCGGCCCATCGCGGCGCTGATGCTGCGCACCATGCAGAAGGCCCGTTATGACGCCGTGCCCCTCGGGCACTTCGGTCTGGCGACGGCGCACTACGCGCACTTCACGTCGCCGATTCGGCGATACCCGGATCTGGTCGTGCACCGGATGGTGCGCGCCAGCCGCACTGCGGAAACCCCGGAGCGTTTCCAGGAGGTCCGGGAAGAACTGCCGGAGTCTGCCCGGCATCTGTCCGA
>JBIKWH010000366.1:0-3088 GCA_044356435.1 Vicinamibacterales bacterium | reverse complement strand
GGGCGCCCGTGAACAGCACCCGGCTCCTGTACAGACTGATTCGCGCTCGAAACGGACATCGCCCCATCCCGCAGCCCGGACACTCCGGCTCTGCGCGGACCTGGTGTCTAGTCGACGGCGCGCATGACGCGCAGGCGTCCCCGCGAGTCCTCGGCGACCAGTCCGCGGTCCTTCACGCGGTCGAGCGTCTTCTCCCACACGTCCGCGAAGCGCGGGCGGGCGTGCTCGGGCAGCAGCACGATGGAGATGTCGTAGGCCTTGCGGTAGGCCACCCGGCGCTGACGCTGCTCGTCCTCCGACATCGGCTCCACCGCCACCGGACCGTCCGCCTTCCGGGCCAGGCAGAACAGGCTGTGCGCCTCGCGGCCCACGTGCACCACCTCGAAGCCGGACATCCGGACCGCGCGGACGAACGAGTCGCGGTTGAACGTCTGCAGGTGGAAGGCGTTCAGCGTGTTGAACATCGACTTCTCGTCGCGCAGGAACTCGTCCTCGAGCGGCTCGTTGAAGAAGTACACATGACCGCCGGGCGCCAGCGCGTCGCGGACGGCGGCGAGAAACTCGCCGGGCCGGAGGCTGTGCGTCAGCATGTGGTTCGCGATGATGAGGTCGAACGGCGGCTCGTAGGGCACCGTGAACCGGTCGAAATCCAGCGGCGCGTCCGCGCGGATGCCGTAGACCTCCTGAATCAGGAAGCGCTGGTTCGGGAACATCGCCATCGCGGCGACGCTCGCGCCGTAGAGCCGACGGAGACCTTCGGAGATCGAGCCGAGCCGGGAGCGGATCTCCAGCACGCGCGGCGCCTTGAGCGGCAGCAGCGAGCCGAGCAGCTCCACGTGGCGGCTGTTCGAAAAGCGGTCGGCCTGGAGCTGCCAGAGGAAATCCTTGGGCGTCAGCCCCTTGTGCTCGGAGACGAACACACCGTGCGCGGCCATCGCGCGGAGCTGCGCCTTCGCCGCGTCGTCCAGCTCGTAGGAACTGAGCGTGAGCTTGCCGCCGCGCCGGACGCCCATCTGCGCACGACCGAGGCTCTCCTCGAAGTGCTCGAGCAGCCAGGCGAAGCGCGCCCCCGTGGGCCGGCGCGTGGCGTAGACCACGCCGCACCGGTGGCAGAGCGCGTAGTCGTAGGTTGCGGCGTCCGCGTCGGGCACGGTCGCCATCGTGATCATCTTGTTGTAGTGGCACACCGCCGTGCGCGCGGTCTCGCCGCAGACGGGGCAGGCGGCCGGACGCTCGATCGGCTTCGGCGGGCAGTCCGACGCCGCATCCACCCACGACGACTCCGGCACGGGCTCGACCGTGGCGGGCAGTGGTCCTCGGAACGGCTCGCGCGTGCGATCGTCATCCGTCAGCTCTTCGCCGGCGACCACGCGCCGCAAGCGTTGCTGCTCCTGTGTCAACCCCTCCAGGCGCTGCTCCAGGTGCTGCTGGCGGTCGAGCACCGTGCGCAGCGGACCACGCTCAAGGCCGTCCATGCGCCGTTCGACCAGGCTCAGCAGTTGGTCGAAGCGCGAGGCGGTGCGGAACGGGCTGGCCGCGGCGCGGATGACCCGGCGAAGGAGGCTCATCGCCAGGCCGTCACGCCGGCGCGCTCGAGAATCGCCGACAGCGTGGCGGCGGCCTGATCGAGCGGCAGGTTGCTGATGTAGAAGTGCCGCGCGCCCAGGTCCATCATCGTGCGCACCGTGCGCGCGCAGACCTCGATCGGCGTCGCGCCGGACTCGAACTCGGCCAGCAGCTCGTCAACCGGCACCGGGAGAAACTGCGAGAGCATGCGGAGCGTCTTCGGGTTGGCGCTCCGGTAGTAGAAGACGCCGAACATCCCCGGCTGCGCCAGCCCGCGGCGGGCCGCTTCCTGCACGAACACCTCGACCGGCTTCGGCGTGAGGTGGCTGACGATCTGCGTCAGGTAGAACTCCGACGTGGACTCCTCCGCGAGCAGAAAGTCCACCTGCCGCGCGGCGTTGGCCATCGGGTTGGCCCACCCACCGAGGGCGAGCCGTGGCTCCCGTGCGCGGATCTGGCGCCGCAGCTCCCACGCGTGCTCCACGCACCGCGGCCGGCCCACGGCCTTGTCGCCGCCGAGCACCACGAGCGCCGGGAACCCGTGCTGCCACGTCTGCTCCGCGTAGCTGAGACAGAACTCGAGCGAATGCTTGCTGGTCAGAAACGGCAGGATGTCCGTGCGCGGCACGTCCTTGCCGAGGTTCGTCACCAGGTGCCGCAGGTTGTTCTCCTCCTGCGTGCCGACGGCGCTGTCGGTCAGGCACACGCGGATCCCCTGCCGGGTCAGCGAGCGGACCGCGTGGTACATGTCGATCCAGGCGTCCATGCCGGCCTGCGAGTCCAGCTCGGCCCGCGGCGGGCGCAGTTCGGCGGCGATCACCGGCGTGCCCGCCGCGAAGGCCTCGGTCAGCGTCGGAACACTCATCGGAGCGGCGTGGCCGGCGCCACGATGACGGGTAGCGACGGCGGAAGAGCCTTCGTGGCGTCTCCGGGCGAGAGGGTGCGCATCAGGAAATCGTACGACAACTGGCGGTAGTGCCGGTGCAGCAACCCGTCCGTGATGCCGTGGCGCGAGGCCGGATAGAGCATCAGGTCGAAGGTCTTGTTGGCCCTCTGCAAAGCGTAGATGAACTGCGTGGAGTTCTGCAGGTGGACGTTGTCGTCCGTCAGGCCGTGCAGGAGCAGCATCCGGCCGTGCAGCTTCCCGGCGGCCGCCACGATGGATGTCTTCGCGTAGCCCTCCGGGTTGTTCGCGGGCGTGCGCATCAGCCGCTCGGTGTAGACCGTGTCATAGAGCCGCCAGTCGGTCACCGGCGCGCCGACGATGCCGGCCGCAAAGCTCGTGCTGTGCGTCAGCGCGTAGCCGGCCATGAAGCCACCGTAGCTGAAGCCGCCGATGGCGATCCGCGCAGGGTCCACCCACGGTTGCGTCCTGAGCCAGGCGACGCCGTCTTCGACATCCGCGAGCTCCAGCTCGCCGAGACGGCCATGGACGGGCCACTGCGACTCCAGCCCCTTCCCGCTCGCACTCCGGTTGTCGCACAGCCAGACGACGATCCCGTTCTGCGCCAGCAGTTGATAG
>JBIKWH010000365.1:0-3092 GCA_044356435.1 Vicinamibacterales bacterium | reverse complement strand
CGCCGATGTCGAAGTCGCCCGCCTCGGCGCTGAGCTGGGCGAGGAAGACCGCCTCGAAGAGGTAGTCGCCCAGTTCCTCACGGAGGGAGTCGGGGTCGGCGCTGTCGATCGCGTCCAGTACCTCGTAGGTCTCCTCGAGGACGAAGCGCCGGAGGGTCTGGTGGGTCTGCTCGCGATCCCACGGGCAGCCGTGCGGGGCGCGGAGCGTCTGCATGATGCCGACGAGGCGCTCGAAGCGCTCGCCGATCGAGCCGGCCATGGGGGAGCATGCTACCATCCGGGTCGCGTCACTCCCGGCGCATCCCCCCACCGCGCACATGTCTGAACAGCCCTCCGAGATCAATCCGTCCCTGAGCTTTCCCGCGTTTGTCCTGTCACTCGCGCATACAGCCGCGGTGCACTTCGGCGACACGCCGGATCCGGTGAGCGGCGCCGTCGCCCCGCAGGATCTTGTGGCGGCGAAGCAGATGATCGACGTGCTCGCGCTGCTCGAAGAGAAGACGCGGGGCAACCTGACGGCCGAGGAGCGGCAGCTGATCGAGCAGCTCCTCTATGAACTGCGCATGCGGTATGTCGAGGCCCAGGGAGGGCAGTCCCGCATCATCCAGCCTTGAGGCTCCAGGCTCGCGTCACCGTGCTCGGCTGCGGCACGTCATCGGGCGTCCCGATGGTGGGCTGCACGTGTGCCGTGTGCCTGTCGGACGACCCGCGCGACGCCCGCCTTCGCCCGTCGATACTGCTGGAAGTCGAGGACGGCCGGCGGCTGTTGATCGACACGACCCCCGACCTGCGCCAGCAGGCACTGCGGCACCGGTTCTCCGAGATCGATGCCGTTCTCTACACCCACGCGCACGCCGACCACATCCTGGGCCTGGACGAGTTGCGCCGGTTCAACCTCGAGCGTGGCGGGCCCGTGCCGTGCTACGCGACGACCGAGACCTGGGCCACCATCCATCAGACCTTCTCGTACGCCTTCGACGGCATGCCGCGTCTCGGTGGCGGCGTGCCGAGAATCGCGCAGCACATGATCGACGGGCCGTTCACGGTTGCCGGTCTCCACGTGGTGCCGATCGCGCTCCTGCACGGACGGCTGCCGGTGCTGGGCTTCCGGTTCGGCGACTTCGCCTATCTGACGGATTGCAACGTGATCCTGGACGCCTCGTGGCCGCTGCTGACCGGGTTGGACACCCTGATTCTGGACGCGCTGCGGGACCGCCAGCACACGACGCACTTCACCGTGGACGAAGCCGTGGCCGCGGCGGCGCGCATCGGCGCCAGGCAGACGTTCTTCACGCACATGACGCACGACCTCGGCTATGCCGAGACCTGTGCGCGGCTGCCAGGGGGGATGACGCTGGCATATGATCGCCTGAGCTTCGGCGTCCACGTGGACGCGGAACCCTCCTGACCGTGGACGTCCTGCATTTTCCCGACGACACTCCGCCACCCTGGCTCGTGCACCCGGTGCTCGCGCTCGGCAATTTCGACGGCGTCCATCGCGGCCACCGCCGGATTCTCGAGCGCGTGGTGCGTGGCGCGCAGGAGCGCGGCGGCACGCCGATGGCGATGACGTTCGACCCGCATCCGCCCCGGATCGTGCGCCCCGACAAGGCACCGCCGCTGCTGATGACGACGCCGCAGCGGCTCGAAGCGCTGGGCACGGCCGGCATGCGCGCGGTGGCCGTCGTCCGCTTCACGCACGACGTCTCGCAGTGGGACGCCGAGACGTTCGTCTCGAAGGTGCTCGTCGAGTGGCTGCGCGTCTCCGAGGTGTGGGTCGGCGCCAACTTCCTGTTCGGGCACGACCGCACCGGCACCTTTTCGATGCTCCGGCAGCTCGGGCAGCGCTACGGCTTCCGCGCGGACAAGATCGACCCGGTCCGCTTCAAGGACTTCGTCGTGAGCAGCACGCGCATCCGGCGGCTCGTCAGCGAGGGCCGGATGGACGAGGCCGGCGCGCTCATGGGGCGGCCCTACTTCCTGGACGGCGTCGTGGTGCATGGCCGGGCCAAGGGCCGGGAGCTCGGCTTCCCGACGGCGAATCTCTCCACGGAGAACGAACTGCTGCCGCCGCCCGGTGTGTATGCGACGACGCTGCAGATCGACGGCGCGGATCACCCCGGTGTGACCAACATCGGCGTCCGTCCCACGTTCGACCTGGCCGGACCCATGGTCGTCGAGACGCACGTCCTTGGTGACCCCGGCGACCTGTACGGCAAGCCGGTCCGGCTGCGCTTCGTGCAGCGCCTCCGGGACGAGCGGAAGTTCCCGGACGTCGACGCCCTGCGTGCCCAGATCGCGGCGGATGTCCGGAGCGCGCAGCGCCTCTTTGCCAAACTGAGCATCTGACCGGCATACACTTTCGCCATGCTTCGTCTGTTCAACACGCTGACCCGCAGTCAGGAGCCCTTCGCCCCCAGCCGCGACAACACCGTGCGGATGTACGCGTGCGGCCCGACCGTGTACGCGCGCGCCCACATCGGCAACTTCCGGACGTTCGTCTGCGTGGACGTGCTGCGGCGGGCGCTGAAGTATGTCGGCGGGCATCAAGTGCGGATGGCCGTGAATTACACGGACGTCGACGACAAGACAATCAATGGCGCCCTTGCCGCGGGTGTGCCGTTGCGCGATTACACCGAGCGGTGGATCACCGCGTTCCGCGAGGACATGACCGCGCTCGGCATCGAGACACCCGAGGAGACGCCGCGCGCGACCGACGACGCCAACATGCAGGCCATGGGCGACCTCGTGAAGACGCTCGAATCGAAGGGCCTGACGTACCGCACCGACGGCTCGATCTACTTTCGCATCGCCTCCTTTGCGACGTACGGCGAGCTGGCGCGGCTGCCGAAGGACGGCATGCAGGCGGGCGCGCGCGTGGATGTGGATGAATATGCGAAGGACGACGCCCGCGACTTCGTGCTCTGGAAGGCGTCGAAGCCAGGGGAGCCGTCGTGGGATGTCGGCGTCGGCCCCGGCCGGCCCGGCTGGCATCTGGAGTGCTCGGCGATGGCGCTGCGGCTCCTGGGCGACGCACCGATCGACATTCACGCTGGCGGCATCGATCTGATCTTTCCGCACCACGAGAACGA
>JBIKWH010000364.1:0-3096 GCA_044356435.1 Vicinamibacterales bacterium | reverse complement strand
GGCCTCGCGCGGGTCCTCGACCTGGGTGAGCGTGGCTCCACCGGTGGCGACAGCCCGCGCCGCGGTGACGGCGGCGGCCGGCATGTAGTAGCCCGAGGGGGAGGCGATCCGGAATGTCACGCCGAGCATGGCCGCGGCGTGGGCGAGCGAGACGGCCACGTTGTTGCCGTCGCCGACATACGCCAGCGTCTTGCCCTGCCAGGTGCCCCACTGCTCGCGAAGCGTCAGAAAGTCCGCCAGCGCCTGGCAGGGATGTTCCTCGTCCGTCAGCGCGTTGATCACGTGCAGGCGGCTCGCCGCCTTGCCGATGGCCAGCGCCTTGGCCTGCGCGAACGTCCGCAGCACGATGCCGTGCACCCACCGTTCCATGTTCCGTGCGATGTCCTCGAGCGGCTCGCGCTGCCCGTCAATGGAGGACGAGGGCACGTGCAGCGCGTGCGCGCCCAGTTCCTGCACGGCGATCTCGAAGGTGGCGCGTGTGCGCAGGGAGGGCTTGTCGAAGATCAACGCGACGTGTCTGCCGCTCAGCGCCGTGGCGGTCGGCGCGGCGGCACCCAGTCCGCGGTCCCGCTTCAGCCGCGCGGCCAGATCCAGCAACGAGACGAGTTCGGCGCTGGAGACGTCCAGCACCGAGAGAAAATCCTTGGTCCCGACCCGCGGGTTGCCCGGTTCGCCGCTCATGTCTGACTCCTGCGTTCGATCGGGACCGCTACGTCCGGTACTCGCCGTTGATCTTCACGTACTCGGCGCTGAGGTCGCACGTCCAGACCGTGGCCTCGCCCGATCCGGACGCGAGGTCCACCGTGATGTGGATCGTGTCGCCCGTGAGATACGTGGCGGCCCGCGGCGCGTTGTTGTCGTGCGGCAGCCCGTTCTCGAAGAGCAGCACGTCGCCCACATGGACGGTGGCCCTGAGCGGATCGAAGGGAACGCCGGCCCGGCCGGAGGCCGCGAGGATCCGGCCCCAGTTCGGGTCGGCGCCATGGATCGCCGTCTTCACGAGCAGCGAGTTGGCGACGGTGCGGGCGACCCTCCACGCGTCGGATTCCTGTGCCGCGCCGTGCACGTGCACGCCGATGAGCTTGGTGGCGCCTTCGCCGCCTCGGATGATCGCGATCGCGAGCTCGTGCGCCACGGCCTTGAGGCCTGCGACCAGCGTGCCGTACGACGCCTCGTCGATGGTGACGCCGCTCGCGCCTGATGCGAGCACGAACAGCGAGTCGTTCGTGGACGTGTCGCCGTCGATCGTGATGGCGTTGAACGTCTCCTTCGCCGTCTCCACGAGCGCGCGGCGCAGGAGCGCCGGTTCCACCGCGGCGTCGGTCGTGAGGAAACCGAGCATCGTGGCCATGTTCGGCTCGATCATCCCGGCGCCTTTGGCCATCCCGCCGACCATGAACGTGCCGGCTGGGGTCCGCACGGTGACGGCGTGCTGCTTCGGACCGCGATCGGTGGTCATGATGGCGGTCGCGGCCTCGAGACCCTGGCCGCGTGTGAGTGTGGCCGCGGCCCTCGGGATGCCGGCGCGCAGGGCGTCCATCTTCAGGTTCACGCCGATCACACCGGTGGAGCACACCATCACCTGCTCCGGGGCGCAGGCCAGCGCGGCACTCACCAGCGCGCCCATCTCCACCGCGTCGCGCGCGCCCTGGTCACCCGTGCAGGCGTTGGCGCACCCGCTGTTGACGACGATGGCGCGCACGCGCCCGCCGGACTTCTCGAGGTTGGCCTGGTCAAGGAGGACCGGCGCGGCCTTCACGAGGTTGGTCGTGAAGATCCCAGCGGCCGCGGCCGGCTGGTCCGCCGCGAGGAGTGCGAGGTCAGGATTCTTGAACTTGATCCCGCAGTGCAGCGCCGCGGACGAGAACCCTCCGGGCGCGGTGACGCCGCCTTCTGCGGCTTCGATCGTGTGTGTCGACGTGGACAGGGTCGGCTTGGACATCGTCAGGCTGCGCTCAGCTCCGTGAAGATCGTGTCGAGAATGTCGACGGCCTTGTCGAGGTCGTCCCGGCCGACGGTCAGCGCCGGCAGCATGCGGACCACGGTTTCGTCCGTGCGGTTCACGAGCAGGCCGCGTTCGCGGGCCGCGTCGACGACCGGCAGCGCATCCACACGCAGCACGATGCCGCGCATCAGACCCGCACCGCGCACTTCCACGATGACCGGATGCTTCGCGGCCAGGGCGTGCAGCCGGGCTTCGAGGTGCGCGCCGACCGTACGGACGTGGTCGATGAGCGTGCCGTTCGCGAGCTGTTCGAGCACGACGATGGCCGCCCGGCAGGCGAGGAGATTCCCGCCGTAGGTCGTGCCGTGGTCGCCGGCGGAGATGGCCGCCGACACGCGCTCCGAGACGATGGTGGCGCCGATGGGCACTCCGCCCCCGAGCGCTTTGCCGACGGAGATGATGTCCGGCTTCAGGCCCAGCGCCTGGAAGTAGAACGGGTATCCCGTGCGGCCGAGGCCGCTCTGAATCTCGTCGGCGATGTAGAGCGTGCCCGTCTTCTCGCACGCCTCGTTGATGGCCGCGGCGAACGCCTTCGTGAGCGGACGCACGCCGCCCTCACCCTGGATCGGCTCCGCGATGATCGCGGCCGTCCGGCTGCTGACGGCGGCCAGCAACGCGGCGGGATCGGCGGGATCCACGAACGTGACGCCGGGAATCAGCGGGTTGAACGGGTCGCGATAGTGCGCGTTGTGCGTGACCGAGAGCGCGCCCATCGTCCGGCCGGAGAAGCCGTGCTCGAGCGCGACGAACTCCGTCCGGTCGCGCGCGCCCTGCGTATACCAGTAGCGCCGCGCGAACTTCAGACAGGCTTCCACCGCTTCCGTGCCGCTGTTGCAGAAGAAGACGCGTGGCAGGCCCGAGAGCGCGCTCAGCCGCTTCGCCGCTTCGCCCTGGAGCGGGTGGTAGTACAGGTTCGAGACGTGCATCAGCGTGGCGGCCTGGTCAGAGATGGCTGCCGTCAGCGCCGGGTCCGCATGGCCGCGCGCGGCCACGCCGATGCCCGAGAGCATGTCGAGGTACGCCTTGCCGTCGGCGTCGTACAGATACATGCCCTCGCCGCGCACGAACACGACCGGCTGACGCTTGTACGT
>JBIKWH010000362.1:0-3103 GCA_044356435.1 Vicinamibacterales bacterium | reverse complement strand
GGCCAGGCGCTCGAACAGCACGGCGTCGTCGTGCGAAAGGTCAAGATGGCGCATCCGGCTCTCGGCGTGCGCCAGCGCGAGGGTGAAGGTGCGCGTGGCCGCGGCCGGGTCGCGATACTTCTGCGCCAGGGCCTCGGCGGTCTTGAGGTCCTGCGCGACTCCGGTGGTGAAGCACAGGGTCACCTGCCCGGAGGGCTGCAGCCGCACACGCTGCCGCAGGCTGACGATCGGGTCCAGCACCAGGCCCGTCGTGCCCGAGAGCGCCCGGCCGTCCAGCGCCTGCGGATCACCGGCGTCGCGACCGCGGCCCAGAAAGCGGGCCCGGTCTGTTTCCCACTCCACCGGTCCCTGCGGGCGGCTTTCGAGGCTGAGCACGTGCATGGCCCACACGGGGACATCCTCCGCTCCGCGGGGCCGGCGATGGCACAGCAGCGCGGCGCGGTCCTGGAGATAGCGGGTCTCAACGAACAGATTGCCGAAGGCGGGGTGCGCCAGGTCGCCGGAGGCGGGCGCGAGCACGACTTCCGCGTAACTGGTGACATCAATCTCCCGGGCCTCGACGCCCAGGTTCCGGAGCGTCACGCGGCGCACCTCCACGTCGTCTTCGGTCGACACGGCGATGTCCAGCTCGGTGGCGATGTCGCCGTCGCGACGGCGGACGCTCACCCGGTCCGGCGTGAACATCACGGCGTAGTGATCCGGTTCCCGCCTTGACGGCTGGAAGCCGGCCGACCAGACATCCCCGCTCCGTACGTCACGCAGGTAGAGGAACTGCCCCGCGACGTCGCAGGTGGCATCGCGACGCCAGCGCGTGACGGCGAGGCCGCGCCAGAGACTCGCCCCGCTGCCCGCGTTCGTGACGGACGTCACGTAGCTGCCGTTCGAGAGGAACTGCGTGTGCGGAAACACGGTCTGCGGCGACCGGAACCGGCGCACGGGCGCTCCGGGCACGGGAGCCGCGGTGAACACATCATCCGGCGGGCGCGGCTCGATGGCGGCGACCGCGCGCGGGATCCGCTCCTGCAGCACCAGCTCGGTGGCCTGCACGAGCGGCTCGCCGTGAAAGCGCGCCACCATGCGGTGACCGTCGAGCGCATTGCTGATCGCCACCAGCGCCATGCCGGCGTGATGCGCGAACGTGGTGGGCACCACCACGCCCGAGGTGGGCCAGTTGCCGTTCCAGGTCTCGCGGGCCTCGACGCCGCGCGGCGTGTAGTCGATGGCGTCGTAGAAACCGTAGTGGCCCTCAAGCCCCGCGCCGCTCAGCCGGCGCAGGTTGGCCGCGCTCGCGGCCGGCTCGACGAGCAGCGCGAGGGCCGAGGCGTAGGGCGCCACCACCAGGTCGTCGCCCAGGCCGCGCTTGAGGCCGAGCCCCGGAACGCCGAAGGCGCGGTACTGGTAGGTGCCGTGCCGGTCGACCACGTTGTAGGCCGACTCCGAGATGCCCCACGGCACGCCGCGTTGCCGGCCGTAGCGCATCTGGCGGTGCACGGCGACCCGGCAGGATTCGTCGAGCAGCGTGTCCGGATACGACCGCATGAAGAGCAGCGGCATCAGGTACTCGAACATCGTGGCGCTCCACGAGAGGAGCACCGGTGCGCCGCGTTCGCTCGTGATCGACCGGCCGAGGTGGAACCAGTGGCTCTCCGGCACGTCGCCTTTGGCGATGGCCACGAAGCTCGCGATGCGCGCTTCCGAGGCCAGCAGGTCGTAGAACGCGGGGTCGAGGCGACCCGGCGCCTCGCCCTGCTGCAGGCGGTAGCCGATGGCAAAGAGCTTCCGCGTCGGGTCGAACAGGAAGTCGAAGCGCATGGCGTCGACGAGTGCCGAGGCGCGGTCCGCCAGGGCGGGCGCGAACTCCCGGACGGTCGCCGCCACCACGATCAGTGCCCCGGCCAGGTTGCCGCTGTCCACGGTGGAGACGTAGGCCGGCTGCAGCGGGGCGAGCGTGCGGGTGTCGTACCAGTTGAGAAAGTGCCCTTCGCATCGCTCCAGACGCTCGAGCGAGGCGAGCGTGGCCCCGATACGCGCCACGAGCCCGGCGTCGTCGATGAACCCCAGGTCGCGGGCGGACACGGCGGCGAGCAGCCCCATCCCGATGTTGGTGGGCGACGTGCGATGCGCCACGGTCTCCGCGCCGGTCTCGACATCCACCTGCACGTTGTCGGGCGGCAGCGCGTGGTCCTCCTCACCCGAGAAGGTGTCGAAGTAGCGCCACGTTCGGCGAGCCAGGTCGAGGAGATACGTCCGATCCTCCGGACCGAGCGCCGTCTGGCGGGCCAGCGTCGGCCGGCTCAGCAGGAACGCCACCCACGGCGCCACCATCCACGACACCAGCACCGGGCTCGCCGCGCCCCACGAGGCACGCCCCAGCACGGCGAGCGCCACCGCGACCGCTGCCGCCGCCACGGGACTCGCCGCCATGCCGCGGAGGAACGCCGCCGGCCGCGTGGCGCCGCCACGGGCCGCGGTGGCCGCCATCGTTTCCCACTCCAGCAGGCGACGGCGGGTCACGCCGAGGCGGACGAGCGTGACGGCAATCGCGTGCACACGCGCCCAGGCGTCGCTGGCGAGGAACGTGACCTGCAGACCGAAGCGGGCCGCGGCCGTTTCCAGGTCGTCCGTCTGCGAGCGGAGGAACACGACCCGCGACTGGCGGCGTCCCGGCCCGCGACACAACCCGGCGATGCTCGCCAGCCACGGGAATGCCGCCGGCAGAAGGCCCCAGACCGTCCACAGCGCCGCGGAACCCGGCAGCACCGTCCACCCGGCGACAAGCAGCGCCACCGTGGCCGGCGGCACGAGACTCCGCCGCAGGTTGTCGAAGATCTTCCAGCGCGCGATCAGCGAGAGGCGGTTGCGCACGAGACCCGCCGCCGACGGCACCCAGGGAAACAGCCACCCGAGAATCTGCCAGTCGCCGCGCACCCAGCGATGCTGGCGCCGCGCGTGCGCAAGCACGCTCGACGGATAGTCGTCCACCACCTCGACGTCGGTGATGAGCGCCGTGCGGGCATACAGCCCCTCGAACAGGTCGTGCGAGAGGACGCGGTTCTCCGGCACGCGTCCGGCGAGTGCCGCGGTGAAGGCGTCCACGTCGTAG
>JBIKWH010000363.1:0-3103 GCA_044356435.1 Vicinamibacterales bacterium | reverse complement strand
CCACGCGGCCCATCCACTCGCGCCGGGTCTGCTGCGCATCCATCAGTAGAAACCTATGAACCGTCCGCCCAGGCCGACGCCGGACCAGAGGACGAGGGAAACGACGGCGAGCAGGCGAGAACGGGCACCCGGATGGGGACCCATCGCCGCGAGCGCGCGCGGGTGGCGCAGCGTGAGTGCGAAGGCCACCGCGACCGCGAGAAAGGCCATCTTGGCCCAGAAGGCCGGGTTCTCGTAGCACTTCATGGCTTCGGAGAGAAACAGCAGGATCCCGCTCCCGACGATGACGGCGAGGCTGCCGAGGAACCAGGGGTGCGCCTGCTCCGCGACCTCGGCCACCGTCAGGCGCCGCAGGCCCTGCCCCAGCAACCGGAGATCCACGAGGAGCACGGCGCCGCCGATCGCGGCCAACGCCAGCAGATGCACCGTCTCGATCACGGGAAAGAGCCAGAGCGAATCGCGAATGGCGGTGCCAACCGTGGACGCCTCGCAGGATTCAAAGAATGCGCGCAGCATCCGGCCTCATTTGAACCAGTTGTAGGCAATCATCCGGCCGGAGGTCACGACGCCCGCCCAGAGCAGGATCGAACACGCGCCGGCGAAGCGCGCCGACATCGGCGGCACCGGCTGCGCATCCCACTCCGCCACGCGCCGGTAGACCGTCAGATGGAACGCCGCCGCGTTGACCACCGCCAGGACAAGCAGCACCACCTTCGCCCAGAAGAAGGGATTGCCGTAGAACCGCAAGGGTTCGGACAACAGGAGGAGCAGGCCGCTGCTGACCATCACGGCCAGGCCCGCCATCTGCCACGGAAACAGGCGCTGCTGCACTTCCGTCATCGGGACCGTCCGCATCGTGGCGCTGACCAGCCGCAAGTCCATCATCGCGACGAGCCCGAGGAACAGGCACAGGCCCAGCACGTGCGCGGTCTCGATCAGGGGATACACCCAGAGCGACTCGCGAATCGCGATGCTGACCGGCAGTTCCTGGACGACTTCAAAAAGGTGGAGAAGCACTGTGCGGGGTGCATATAAGCACGCCGTCCGGCCTCGCGCCTCACCCCAAGGGGTAATTGAAAGTCGGGTCCCGCCGGGGCTAGTGTAGGCCGGCCGTGGACGACCCCCGGGGAGCTCATATGACGATTCGACGCGCGATCCTGCCTGCGCTTGTGGCGCTCGCCTGCCTGGTGCCGGGGAGCATGGCCCCGCGTGCCCATCACTCGTTTGCGGCCGAGTTCGACGTGAACAAGCCGGTGACCCTGAAGGGCACCGTGACCATGATGAAGTGGATCAATCCGCATTCGTGGCTCTACATCGACGTCAAGGACGCGGACGGCAAGGTGACGAACTGGGCCTGCGAGTTCGGGCTGCCGCAGGCGCTGTACCGGCGGGGGTGGCGGCCGAAGGATCTGCCCGTCGGCACCGAAGTCACGGTGACAGGATGGCGTGCCAAGGACGGCAGCCCGACCGCCAATGCCAACACTGTGACCCTTCCTGATGGCCGCCGCCTGTTCGCCGGTTCCTCGGGGACCGGCGCACCCCAGTAGACACCGCCCCGTCATTGCGGGGAGTGATCGGTTTAACGGAGAAGCGCGAATACGCCACGTCGGCTATCGCTTTCAACACACTGGAGGATCTATGACGCGTTTGAGGTGGATCGCAGCAGTCGTTCTCGCACTCGGAATCGGCGCCGGCGTCGGGATGAACTACAACAAGAGCGAGGCCGCCGAGAAGTTCACCGCGGACGACTACGTGGCGATCCTGCAGGGATACGCCGAATACGTGCAGGGCGTCGACGGCATCGCCGGCGACTGCAAGGGTGAACACTACGCCAACGCATTCACCGACGACGGCATGATGCAGGCGGGACCGGAGCGACTGAAGAACCCGGCCGGCGGCCGCGAGGCGCTCATCAAGTTCGGCTCGAAGAAGGCGCCCTGCACGTCGTCGTCGCGCCACATCGTCACCAACCCGGTCGTGCGGCCGAACGGCGACGGCACAGCGCGGGTAAACGCGTACATCATGCTGTTCAATCAGGCCGTCAATCCGCCGACGCTCATCAGCCACCGCGCAACCAACGACCTGTGGGTCAAGACGCCCAAGGGCTGGAAGATGAAGCACCGGATCAACACCACGATCCCGAGCAACACGCCGTTCGACAAGGACGCGAAGTGGGTCAACGGCGCGTGGGTCTGCGCCAACGGCTGCGGGTACTAGGACCGAACAACGCACGCCCGCGCCGGGCTCCCGGCGCGGCTACTTCTTCAGAGGCACCAGCCCGGCAAACCGGAAGCGCTGAATCCGGTTGCCGGGAATCGTCTCACCCACATACAGGTTGCCCTTCGAATCCACGCCCATCGTGTGGATGACGAGCATCTGCCCACCGCCACGGCCGGCGCCGAGGCCTGCGTAGGCCCCGAGCAGCTCGAGCGTCTCGCGCTTGTAGATCCACACTTTGTGATTCGCGCCGTCCGCGACGTACATGAACTCCTGCGCGGCATCCGGTGAGAAGGCGACGGACATGACGGAGCCGAAGGCGCGCGTCTCCGGCGCCACGAGCACCTCCCTCACGTAGGTGCCGTCCTTCTTGAAGACCTGGACGCGGTCGTTCGCGCGGTCGCAGACGTAGAGCAGGCCGCCCTTGTCTTCGGCGAGGCAATGCACGTGGTCGAACTGCTCGCGACGCTTCGCCGGGTCGATCTTCCCCATTTTCTCGACGGCCCCGGTCGACGGCGCCTGATCCTCGACCGGTGGGCTGCCGTACGCACCCCAATGGCGCTTGTAGGCTCCGGTGTCGGCGTCGAACACGATGATGCGGCGGTTCTCGTAGCCGTCCGCGACGAACACCTCATTCGTCTTCGCATCCACGAGCATGCTGGTCGGCCCGCCGAGGTTCACCGTGTCGCTGTTCACCTTGCCCTGGGTCTTGCCGATCTGCAGCAGGAGCTTTCCGTCGCGGCTGAGCTTCAGCAGTGATGAGGGCGGCGTGCTGCTGTCGACCCACACGTGCCCCTTGTGATCCACGGTGATGCCGTGTTCGGAGGTGGGCCAGGCGCCGTCCGGATAGGGCCCGGAGACCTGCTTGCCGAGCGGCGCGCCCTTC
>JBIKWH010000359.1:0-3109 GCA_044356435.1 Vicinamibacterales bacterium | reverse complement strand
TGGTTCGGCGCTGGCGAGGCGCGCGCGCAGGATCTGCCGACGCTGACCGCGCCGGTCAACGACTTCGCACGCGTGATCGAGCCGCAGAGCGCGCGCGCGATGGACGCGCTGATCCGCTCGCTCCAGCAGGCCAGCGGCGACACGGTGACGGTCGCGACCGTGCCCACGTTCAAGCCGTACGCGGACATCCGCGAGTTCGCCGTAAAGCTCTTCGAGAACCACGGCAAGGGCATCGGGCAGAAGGGCAAGGACAACGGCCTGCTCATCGTGCTGGCCGTCGACGACCGCCAGGTCTGGATTGAGGTCGGGTACGACCTCGAGGGCATCATCACCGACGGCTTTGCCGGCGAAGTCAGCCGGCAGGCGATGGTCCCCGAGTTCCGCGCGGGCCGCTACGGCGGTGGTCTGCTCGTGGGCACCGCCCGCGTCATCGAGCAGGTGGCGCTCAAGCGCAACGTCACGTTGCAGGGCATTCCCCGCTCGCGACGCCGTGACCTGGAACCGGAAGCCGGCGCCGGCCGTCTGCTTCTGATACTCCTCGCCGTTGTGTTCTTCCTCGTGCAGGCGGTCGGGTCCCGGCTGAACGGTGGCCCGCGCGGCGGGCGTGGCGGCTGGTCCAGCGGCGTCGGTCCGTTTGGCGGCGGGTTTGGTGGTGGAGGATTCGGCGGCGGATTTGGCGGTGGCGGCGGGTTCGGTGGCGGCTTCGGCGGATTCGGCGGCGGACGCAGCGGTGGTGGCGGCGGTGGCGGGTCCTGGTAGGACCGCCGCGGTCGAAACATGTTTCGCACAGAGTGAGAGGGCAATGACCAAGCAACTTCGAACGTTGGCCGCGGCTGCGGCCGTGACGGTGATCGCGATGGGCACGTCGGGTTGTTCCTACAACACGTTCGTGTCGCAGGAGGAAGGCATCAAGGGCCAGTGGGCACAGGTGGAGAACCAGCTCCAGCGGCGCAACGACCTGATCCCCAACCTGGTCGAAACAACCAAGGGCATCGCCGAACAGGAAAAGGATGTCTTCACGGCCATCGCCGACGCGCGGGCACGGCTGGCCGGCGCCCGGACACCGGAGGACACCATGGCGGCGGCCAACCAGCAGAGTTCCGCGCTCGCGCGGCTCCTGGTCGTCAGCGAGAACTATCCGCAGCTCCGGTCGAACGAGACGTTCAACCGCCTGATGGACGAGCTCTCCGGCACGGAGAACCGGATCGCTGTTGAGCGCATGCGCTACAACGAGCGCGTGCAGGAGTACAACACCGCGCGCCGGCAGTTCCCGTCCAACGTCACGGCCAGCATCTTCAGCTTCAAGGAGCACGCGCTCTTCACGGCGCCGCCCGAAGCCCAGAAGGTGCCGAAGGTCGACTTCGGAAGCGGCAAGTGACACGGGACGAGCTGCTCCAGCAGTACGACCGCGAGCTGGCCACCACGCGCCTGCTGCTGGAGCGGATTCCCGCGGACAAGATGGAGTGGCGTCCGCATCCGAAGTCCACGACGATGGCCGGCATCGGCCGGCACCTCGCCCACATGCTCACGTGGGGGCTGCTCGGCCTGACGAAGACCTCGTCGGACGTGGCGGACCGCGCTCCGGCCGGACCGACGGCCACGCCGGGTGACATCCTCGCGATGTTCGACCGGAACGCGGCGGCAACGCGTGCGCTCCTCGCCGAACTCGACGAGAGCGCCCTCAGGGACACGTGGTCGCTGACGTGGCAGGGCAAGGCGGTGATGACCTCCACGCGCGAAGCGGTCGTCGAGTCGATGATCCTCAACCACCTGATTCACCACCGCGGCCAGCTCAGCGTCTACCTGCGGCTGAACGACATCCCGGTCCCGTCGATCTACGGCCCGACGGCCGACGAACCGGCGCACTGACGCCCGCGCGGCTCGTGGGTTACACCTCCACGCACTTCCGGCCACGGTTCAGAGGCGGGCACGCGCAGACGCTCTTCGCCTGGGCGCGCCGCCGCCAGTTCCCGGCGCTGCCCCAGCCGGAGGCGCGGTACATCGACGTCGCCGAGGACGCACGCGTCCTCGCGCACTGTCACTTTCACCCCGATCGCACGCGCCATCCGGCGCTGATCCTGCTGCACGGTCTCGAGGGATCGAGCTACGCGCATTACATGCGCGGCATGGCTGAGAAGGCCTGGGCGGCCGGGTGGAACGTCGTCCGCCTGAATCAGCGCAACTGCGGCGGCACCGAGCACCTCTCGCGCGGCCTCTACCACTCCGGCCTGACCGCCGATGCGAAAGTGGTCTTGCGCCAGCTCGTCGACCAGGACGGCATCAGGCAGGTCGCCGTAGCCGGCTACTCGCTCGGCGGGAATCTGGCGCTCCGCTTCGCGGGCGAATTCGCCGATGCGCCTCCGCCCGAACTGGTGGCCGTGTGCGCCGTCTCACCGACCATGGACCTGGCCCGCTGCGTCGAGGCGCTCGAACGCCGGTCCAACGCGTTCTATCAGTGGAACTTCCTGCGGAATCTCCGGGCGCGGATGCGCCGGAAAGCGGTGGCATGGCCGGGCGTCTACGACCTCGCGCCGCTCGACCGCGTGCGAAGCATCCGCCAGTTCGACGAGACCTACACGGCGCCCCATCACGGATTCGAGAGCGCGGCGGACTACTACTACCGCGCGAGCGCGCTCCGGGTTGTCGACCGCATTGCGGTGCCGACCCTCATCCTGACCGCCGTCAACGATCCGTTCGTGCCGCCAGCGCCGTTCCGGCAGGATGTGGTCACGGGTAATCCGCACATCACGACGGTCATCACCGATGACGGCGGCCACTGCGCGTACATCGAACGCGCCACGCCGGACTACGACGGGTACTGGGCCGAGCGGGAAGTCGTGCGTTTCGTCAGCGCGCACGCCGGCGCATCAACAGCCTAGGCGCTCGCGCAGGATGCGCGCAAACTCCGGGCCTTTCCCGGCGTCCTCGTGCTTGAAGTAGACGTAGGCCTCACGGCAGCCGACCGTCTTCTCGCGGATCACGTCCGCCCACTTCGCCAGGTCGTCCGGCGTGTAGCCCTCATCCCGGAGACGGAAGTAGGCGTAGTCCGCCGTGATCTCGACCGGGGCCGAGATCTTCTCCGAGTCGGCGATGCACAGCGCGAGGTTTC
>JBIKWH010000358.1:0-3113 GCA_044356435.1 Vicinamibacterales bacterium | reverse complement strand
TGCGCGCCCGGCTTGTGCGCGCCGGCCGCCGACCCGAGCAGCACGACCGGCAGGTTGTGCGGACTGTGCATGTTGCCGTCGCCCATGCCGCCACCGACCAGGATCATCGAGTGATCGAGGAGCGAGCCATCGCCGTCCGGCGTCTTCGCGAGCCGATCGGCCAGCCGGGCGACGAGCTTCATGTGATAGACGTCGATCTTGCTCTTCTTCTCGATGTTCTCCGCGCGGTTCCCGTGATGCGAGATGTCGTGATGCGCTTCGGCGACACCCACTTCGGGATACGACCGCAGACTCAGTTCGCGCGCGAGCTGGAAGGTCGCCACGCGCGTCATGTCCGTGCGATACGCGAGCGTCATCAGATCGAACATCAGGTTCGAATGTTCCTCGAAGACGGCTGGAATGCCGAACGGCTTGTCGAGACCCTCCGCCGCCGACGCGTTCCGCGCACCGGTGGCCTGAATCCGCCGCTCGACGTCGCGCACGGCGTCCAGGTACTCGTCCATCGTCAGCCGGTCGGCTGGACCCACCGCCTTCTGCAGCCGGACGAGGTCGCCGGTCAGCGAATCGAGAATGCTTCGGTCGCGCTTCAGACTGGCGAGACGTGCGGCACCGGGACCGCCGTCGCCGAAGAGGCGCTCGAAGACGACGGCCGGATTGGTCTCCATCGGCAGCGGCCGATTGGCCGACGCCCACGAGAACGTGTTGATGTAGGTGCAGCTGTAGCCGCCCTCGCAGCCGCCGACGACGAAGTTGGGCTCCAGCGCCAGCTCCAGCGACCGCAGCGGCGTCTCCTTGCCCAGCACCTCCGCCGCGAACTGATCGGCGGTGCGCCCCGCGCTGAGGTCCGCGTTCTCGGTGCGCTTCACGCGCATGCCGTTCAACCAGCATCCGCTCACCCGCGAGTGCGGCCCGGAGCCGGCATCGAGCGGGTCGCCGGGCTTGTTCGCCAGGCCCGTCACGACAGTCATCTGCGACCGGAAGGCCTCAAGCGGCTTGAGGATCGGCGTGGTGACGTAGTTCCGTCCGGCTTCGGCCGGCACGAAGTCCTTCACGATCATGCCGTTCGGCAGATAGATCGCGCCGAAGCGCTTGACCGGCACCGCGGCCGCGCCCGCGCGCACCGCCGGCACCATCGCGTCGAGAAACGGCAGCGTCACGGCGGCGCCAAGGCCGCGAAGGACGGTGCGCCGTGGCAATGCAGTTCTGGTGATGACCATCGAACGACTCCTATTGCTGCGTGGCTGCGGACGACAACGCCGCTCGCCGCATCTGGAACGGCACGCTCGCGACGGCGCCGCTGACGAGCGCGGACAGTTTCAGCCCACCCGGTCTGGCGTCCCGCACGATGCGCCGGACAGCCGGCATGTCGGCCGGCTCAAGACCCCGGCCGAGTGCATAAATCATCAGCTTCTTCGTGACCGTCGTCGCGAAGATCTCCGGGTCCCGGAGCAGCATCTGCCGGAAACCCGTGAAGCCGTCGAACTTGCTGCCATCCGGCAGCGTACCGGAGGCATCGACAGCCTTCTTCGATTCGTCAACGGTCCGGAACTGCCCCACCGCGTCGAAGTTCTCCAGCGCGAAGCCCAGCGGGTCCATCATCGAGTGACACCCCGCGCAGACCGCGTTCGCCCGGTGCGTCGCCATCCGCTCGCGGACCGACGGCATCCGGTTCTGCGAGCCTGCCTCATCTTCCTTGAGCGGCGGCACGTTCGCGGGCGGATCGGGAGCCGGTGTCCCGAGCACGTTGTCGAGAATCCACTTGCCTCGAAGCACGGGCGAGGTCCGGTTCGGGCGCGACGTCACGGTCAGGATGCTCGCGTGCCCCAGCAGGCCGCTGCGGGTGTCGGCGACCTTCACGCGCTGAAAGGCGCTGCCGTAGATCTTCGGGATGCCGTAGTGCTTCGCCAGACGGCCGTCGACGAACGTGTAGTCCGCGGACAGCAGGTCGGTGACGCTGCGCTGCTCGCGCAGCACGCTGGCGAAGAACAGCTCGGTTTCCTTCCGCGCGGACGCGCGCAGCGAGTCGTCGAAGTTCGGGAACTTCGGCATGTCTGGCCGCTGGGCGTCGAGATTCCGCAGCAGCAGCCACTGGCCGGCGAAGTTCTCGACCAGCGCGTCCGACCGCCTGTCGCCGAGCATGCGCCGGACCTGTCGATCGAGCCCGGCCGGCGATGCGAGCACACCCGTCTCAGCCGCCCGCAGCAGCGCTTCGTCAGGGATGCTGCTCCACAGGAAGAAGGACAGACGGGAGGCCAGCTCCAGGCCCGTCAGCCGGTAGCTCGCGCCGGGCTTCGTGCCCGGCCGGTCCTTCTCCACCCGGTACAGGAATTCGGGACTGACCAGCAGGCGCGCCACCGCGGCCTCGATGCCCGCGTCAAAGCCCTGCGCCGCTTCCGAGCGGAAGACCTCCATGACCGGCGTCAGATCCGCGGCCGTCACAGGTCGGCGCCAGGCACGGCGCGCGAGGCGCGCCACGATCGTGCGGGCGCACGGCTCCTGCTCCGCCGCGGCGGCGGGCCGGCAGGTCATGATGCGCCGCCGGCTCGGCGACTGGCCGGCCCCCTTCGCGCCAAACGGCCCGACGACGGTGACCACGTCGAGGTACGGCTGATAGATCGTGTTGTTCGGTTGACCGATGACGCCGTTCAGGAAATAGGGCCGGTCGAATCGCTCGATGACCGAATCGATCTCCCGGATCGCCGGCAGCTTCACGAACGTGACGCCGACCTCGTGCGTCCCCGCCGGCACCGGCAGCCGGACGACCCACGTGCGCTCCTGTGGAGGACGCATGTCCTTGCGCGGCTCGAGCGTGAACGACTTCACCTGGCGACCATCGAGCAGCACCAGCAGCGTGTGCGTGTCGGGGAATCCGACGCTGCCGTCGCACTCACCACCGAGGCGGCACATCAGGTCGATCCGGAACTCGTACTCGGCGTCCAGGGGAAAGTCGTGGCGTACGAGCAGCCCGCCCCGCGTGCCGAACGGCAGCCCGTCGCCGCGCTCGTTCTGCTGGAGACTCTCCTTGACGCGGTACTCGACGGGCGACGGCGCCGGCGGCACCGTGCCGAGCGCCGCGCGGCTGACGCGCCGGGCCACGCCGAGGTACTGCTCAA
>JBIKWH010000357.1:0-3116 GCA_044356435.1 Vicinamibacterales bacterium | reverse complement strand
ACCCCGACAACCTGCAGATCCTGCTCAACCACGTGAAGTGCGCGGCGTTCGAGCTCTCCTTCGCCGGGGATGAGACCTTCGGGTCGCATCGGGTGGATGAGGTGCTGACGGTGCTGGCCGAGCATGGCCTGGTGCACCGGATCGAAGACGACGACGGCACCTCCACCTGGCAGTGGACCAGCGAGAGCTATCCGGCCGACGCCGTGAGCCTGCGGTCGATCTCGTCGGACAACTTCGTGATCGTCGACATCACGCGCGGCGCGAACGTGATCGGCGAGACGAGCTTTGGGAGTGCCTTCGAAACGCTGCATGAGAAGGCGATCTATCTGCTCGAAGCGCAGCTCTACCAGGTGGAGCGGCTGGACGTCGAGGGCCGGAAGGCCTACGTCCGGCGGATCGACTGCGACTACTACACCGACGCGATCACGTACACGAAGGTGACGGTGCTCGACGGCTTCGCGCCGAACCGCGGCGAAGTGCATGTGTCGTCGCGCGTGGTCGGCTTCAAGAAGATCAAGTTCTACACGAACGAGAACGTCGGCTCCGGTGACCTCGACCTGCCCCAGCAGGAGATGCATACGACGGCGTGGTGGCTCACCGTGCCGGGCACGGTGATGGCGGGCTTGCCGTTCGCGCCGGACGACCGGCGGGACGGCATCGTCGGGCTGGCCTTCGCCTTGCGCCAGGTCGCGCAGCTCCTGCTGATGTGCGACAGGCAGGATGTCGGCGTCTCGATTGACAGCGGCGACGAGGATGCAGGCGGCGCGGGGGCCGGCACGCAGGGCGAGCCGCGCATCTTCATCTACGACAACTATCCGGGCGGTATCGGGTTCAGCGAACCGTTGTCGGGCAAGCATGACGAGCTGCTCGTGCACACGCGCAGCCTGATCGCGGGCTGCACCTGTGAGCAGGGCTGTCCCGGATGCGTGGGCCCTGTGGGGAACACGGGGCCGCTGGCCAAGGCCGTCGCGCTGCGGATCCTCGATGCACTGCTGACGGGGACGTTGACCGCGCATGAACAGGACGGCCGCGAGCTGTACGGAGACCGTGAGCCGGAGCGTGGTCACGCGGCCATCTCCGCCCCGGTCGCCGCGCACGTGCCAGACGAGGTGCCGTTCTGAGCGGGTCGGGCGGCGGGTTGGCGGACCGTCTGCGAGGGCTCCTGCCGCCCGTTCCGGTCTCCGGGCCTCAGGGTGCGGGCTCCCTGGCGCCGCGAGCGGAATCATCCGCGGCTGCGGTGCTGGGTGGGGCCTGGGTCGGCGACGGAAGCCGACGTTTCCTGGTCGTGGAGAAGCGTTACGAGGCGTCTCACCACCACGGCCGTATGCCCGTGGCCGGCATCCTGCCGCAGAGCGGTGGCGCGTGGCCCGGCTTCGCGGTCCTGCCGGGTGCCCCGCCGGAATCCGACGCCGCGCCGCTGCTGTTCCTGGACCTGGAGACGACGGGGCTGGCCGGAGGGGCTGGCACATACGCCTTCCTGGTCGGCTGTGCCTGGTTCGAGTCGGAGGCGTTCGTCGTCCGGCAGTTCCTGCTGAGCGCGTTCACGGCCGAGGCGGTGCTGCTCGGTGCGGTCGAGCACCTGGCGTCGCGTTTCGGTGGCCTGGTGACCTACAACGGCAAGTCGTTCGACGTGCCGCTGCTCGAGAACCGGCTGGCGCTGCACCGGATGCCCGGCCGTCTGCCGGACCTTCCGCATGTGGACCTGCTGCATCCAGCGCGGCGGCTCTGGAGCGACCCGTCCGGCGAGGGCGGCGGCTGCCGCCTGGTGGCGCTGGAGTCGACTCACTGCGGGCATGACCGGGTCGGTGACGTGCCGGGTTTCGAGATTCCGGCGCGCTACTTCGACTTCGTGCGCACGGGCGACGCCGCGCCGCTCGCCGCGGTGCTGGAGCACAACCGTCTGGATCTGCTGACGCTCGCTGCCATCACGGCCCATGCCTCCGGCCTGCTGGCGTCAGGGGCGCGCTCCGGCAGCGCGCGGGAGCAGCTCGGGGTCGGGCGGCTGCTGGAGTCGGCCGGGTGTGTGGCGGAGGCCACCGCGTGTTTCGCGCGGGCGGCAGAGGGGGCGGGTGACAACAGCGTCGTGCGCGCCGAGTCGCTGCGGCGCCTCGCCATGGCGCTGCGCCGTGCCCGCCAGTTCGGCGATGCCGCGGACGCGTGGCAGGCGTTGCTTGAGAGTCCCGGGTGCCCGCCGGCCTACGCGGCGGAGGCGGCCGAAGCGCTGGCCGTGCACCACGAGCACCGGAGGCGCGACCCCGCGCGGGCACGCGAGTTCGCCGTCCGGTCGCTCCGGCACGGGACCGGCGAACGGGGACGTGCGTCCCTCGAGTACCGGCTGGCCCGGCTGAACAGAAAACTGGGTCCGGCGGACGCCGGAACCCTCGAATGGTAGAGCGCGGTCGCGCGACCCGGATGTGGAGAGGCAGGGCCGCAACCGGCGGCCCCGCCGGGACGAGCTACGCCGTGGCGGTGGCCTTCTTGGCCTTCGCTGCCTTGGCGGCCTCTTTGCGCTGATCGGCCGTCTGCGCGCCAAACTTCTTCGTGAACCGCTCGACGCGGCCCTCGGTGTCGATCAGCTTCTGCCGGCCCGTGAAGAACGGGTGGCAGGCCGAGCAGATCTCCAGGTGCAGTTCCGGTTTGGTGGAGCGGGTCTTGAACGTGTTCCCGCAGGCGCACCGCACGGTGACTTCCTGGTAATTCGGATGGATCCCTTCCTTCACAGCCAGCTCCTTCGTGCTCGAGACAAAGGCGAATTATAGCACCGCCTGCCTGCCGGAGGGGGTCCGGTAGGCAGGGTGGTGTGTCGCTAGGACTTGCCGCTGGCCATCGCGGCCAGGAACTCGCCGTTGGTCTTCGTCTTTCCCATCTTCGAGAGCAGCAGTTCCATCGCCTCGTTGGGGGAGAGCGGCGTGAGCACCTTGCGGAGCACCCACACGCGGTTGAGGTCGTCCTTGCTGAGGAGCAGCTCTTCTTTACGCGTGCCGCTCTTCTGGATGTCGATGGCGGGGAAGACCCGGCGGTCCGCCAGCTTGCGGTCCAGGTGGATCTCCATGTTGCCGGTGCCCTTGAACTCCTCGAAGATGACTTCGTCCATCCGGGAGCCGGTATCGATCAGC
>JBIKWH010000356.1:0-3127 GCA_044356435.1 Vicinamibacterales bacterium | reverse complement strand
CCTCGGGTCGGTCACGATCAACGGCCCCTTCTCCACGACCGGGCCCGGCGACACGCCATCGCGCCGCCGGGTGTTCGTCTGCCAGCCGGCATCCGCGGCTGACGAGCCGGCCTGTGCCCGCCGCATCGTTTCCGCGCTGGCCCGCCGCGCGTATCGGGGCACCGCGACTGATGCGGACGTGGCGGAGCTGATGAACTTCTACAAGGCCGGCCGTGCGAGCGGCACCTTCGAGCAGGGGGTCGAGATGGCGCTCCGGCGCCTGCTGGTCTCGCCCAGCTTCCTGTTCCGCGTCGAATCGGATCCGGATGGCGTGGCACCGAAGACGAACTACCGCATCAACGACCTCGCCCTGGCGTCGCGCCTGTCGTTCTTCCTCTGGAGCAGCATTCCGGACGACGAACTGCTGGATGTTGCGAAACGCGGCGTGCTGCGGCAGCCGGCCGTGCTGGAGAAGCAGGTCAAGCGCATGCTCGCCGACACGCGCGCCGAGGCGATGGCCACCAACTTCCTCGACCAGTGGCTTTACGTCCGCAACGTGCCGAACGTCGCACCGGTCGACGACCTGTTCCCGGACTTCGATTTCGCGCTGAAGACGGCGTTCCAGAAGGAAACGCAGATGTTCTTTGGCAGCATCGTCCGAGAGGATCGCAGCGTGATGGATCTGCTGACGGCGGACTTCACGTTCGTCAACGAGCGCCTCGCGCGGCACTACGGCATCCCGAATGTGACGGGTCGGCAGTTTCGCCGTGTGACGCTCACCGACGAGCATCGTCGCGGCCTGCTCGGCCATGGCAGCATCCTGACGGTCAGTTCGCGCCCCAACCGGACGTCGCCGGTGCTGCGCGGGAAGTGGATTCTCCAGAACCTGCTGGCCGCGCCGCCACCGCCGCCGCCGGCCAACGTGCCGCCGCTGCCCGAGAAGGGCGAGGGCGCCGCGCCGATTCCTGCCACGATGCGCGAACGGATGGCGCAGCACCGTGCGAACCCCGTGTGCGCGTCGTGCCACTCGATGATCGACCCGCCAGGCTTCGCGCTCGAGAACTTCGACGCCGTCGGCCGGTGGCGCGACCTGGACGAGACGCGCAAGCCCATTGACGCAGCGGGGCAATTGCCGGATGGCACGAAGTTCGACGGCGTCAACGGACTCCGAACGGCGCTGGTGGCGCACCCCGACCGCTTCACAACGGCGATGACCGAGAAGCTGTTGATCTACGCCCTTGGCCGGGGGCTCGAGCCGTACGACGGTCCGGCAGTCCGCACGATTGTTCGCGATGCCGCGGCGAAGAAGTTCACGTTCTCGTCCGTGGTCCTGGGGATCGTCCGCAGCGCGCCGTTCCAGATGCGCCGCGCGGACGCAAAGAGCTAGTTCAGACTCGAAGAGAGATAGAGGAGCGATTCACCATGATGATCACCAAGATGGCTCTGCCCCGGCGGACGGTTCTTCGCGGCATCGGCGCCGCAATGGCGCTACCGTATCTCGACTCGATGGTGCCGGCGTTCGCCGCGCCCGCGCCCGCGATGCGCTTCCACGTCGCGTACGTGCCGAACAGCATCTCGCAGCCGTATTGGCGGCCGAAGAGCGTCGACGGCCGGCTGACGGAGCTGGCGGCCATCATGGCGCCGCTCGAGTCCTTCAAGGACCAGATCGTGGTCGTCGAAGGCCTCGGCAACTCCAGAGTGGATGGCGGCGGCGGTCCGCACACGCGGTCCAGTCAGGCGTGGCTGACCGGCGTGGCGTGCAAGCGCACGGAGGGCGCGGACGTCGAACTGGCCACGACGGTGGATCAGCTCGCGGCCCGCGTGCTCTGCAAGGACACGCAGCTCATCTCGCTTGAACTGGCCACCGAGCCGAACTTCACCGTCGGCAACTGCGACAACGGGTACAGCTGCGTCTACGCCAACACGTTCTCGTGGCGCACGCCGACGACGCCGCTCCCGATGGAGAACAATCCGCGCGCCGTGTTCGAGCGGCTCTTCGGTGACGGCGGCAACGCCGCAGCCCGCATGGCCGACATGCGGAGCGACCGCAGCATCCTGGATTCGGTCAAGAGCGACATGGGCCGTCTGCAGAAGCGGGTGGGCGCGAGCGACCGCCGCATGATGGAGGAGTACTTCCAGGCGGTGCGCGAGGTCGAGCAGCGCATCCAGAAGGTCGAGGCGCAGAACACCACGTCGCCGGTCGAAGTCGGCGACAAGCCGTCGGGCATTCCAGACACCTTCGACGAGCACGTGCGGCTCATGTTCGACCTGCAGGTGCTGGCGTACCAGGCCGACGTGACGCGCGTCATGGCCTACCAGATCTCTCGCGAGCAGACGAGCCGGCCGTATCCGTTCATCGGCGTGCCCGAGGCGCACCACGACGTCTCGCACCACCAGAACAACCCGGAGAAGCTGCTCAAGCACGCGAAGATCAACACGTACCATATGTCGCTCTACGCGCAGTTCCTTGGCAAGCTCAAGGCGCTCAAGGACGGCGACGGGTCGATCTTCGACCACATGATCGGTCTCTACGGCACGGGTCTCGGCGACGGCGACCTCCACAGCGCGCTCGACCTGCCGACGCTGCTGACCGGCGGCGGCAACGGCATGCTGAAGGGCGGCCGGCACCTGAAGTTCCCGCACGACTCGCGGATTACCAATATGCACCTCAATCTGCTGCGCAAACTCGGTGCGCCGCAGGATTCGCTCGGCGACAGCACGGGCGAACTGGCGGAGCTGTAGACATGAAGCGCATCCTCGCAGCGTGTGTGCTGGCCCTCGTGGCTGCGTCGGCAGCCACCGGCGCCACGCGCCGGACGCAGTTGCTCGCGGCCGTCGAACTGGGCGACATCAAGGCGGTCAAGGCCGCATTGGCACAGAAGGTGGACGTCAACGCGCCCGCGCCGGACGGCATGACGCCGCTGCACGTGGCCGTGCAGAACAACGACCTGGCGATCGTGGACGCGCTGCTGGCAGCCGGTGCCAATGTGCGCGCCGTGACTCGCTACGGTGTCGAGCCGCTGAGTCTTGCGGCCCTCAACGGCAACGCGGCCGTTGAAGAGCGGCTGCTCAAGGCCGGCGCCGACGTCAACATCACGATGCCGGACGGCGAGACACCGCTGATGCAGGCGGCGAGAAACGGCACGCC
>JBIKWH010000355.1:0-3128 GCA_044356435.1 Vicinamibacterales bacterium | reverse complement strand
GGCGGCCCAGTCGCCCTTGCGCTGCGCCTCGGTCGCACGAGTGAAGTGCGTGTTGGCGTCGTCGGCCAGCGTGCGCATCGTGGCCGCCGGGTCGGGCGGTGTCTGGCCGGAGGGGTCGGTCTCAGTCCGGTTCGCCGACGACGAGTTGTCCGCCCTGGCCGATCCCTGGGCGCTGCCCGTGCCGCCGAACAGGCGGTTGAGCGCGGCGTCGAGCGTGTCCTCCATCGCGATGCGGTTGCCGAGCGCGACGGCCACGCGGCGGAGTTCCGGAATCTTGCCGCCGACGCCTTTCAGGTAGAGGGGCCGCACGTAGAGCAGCGACTCCTCGATGGGGATGACCATCAGCGTGCCCCAGATCACCTGGGAGCCCTGCTGATTCCAGAGCGTCACCTGGGGTGAGATCGTCTGGTCCTGGCTCATCCGCGCCATGACCTGCCGCGGGCCGAAGACGACGGACTGCTTCGGAAACTGGAACGCGCGGAGCGTCCCGTAGTGGTTGCCGTCGCTCCGCGCGACGAGCCACGCGGCGAGGTTGTCCTTGCGGCGGGGCGTGAAGGGCAGCATCTGGATGAACTCCGCGTCCTGCTCGCCGGGCAGCTTCATGATCGTGTAGTAGGGCTCCATCGGCCTCGCCTCGCGGGCCTCATCCATGACGGGCACTTCCCACTGATCCTCGCGGTTGTAGAAGACGGCCGGCTGCGTCATGTGATACGTCGCGTAGACGGCGGCCTGGATCGAGAAGATGTCCTCGGGATACCGGACGTGTGCGCGCAGGTCCGCCGGCATCTCCGCGAGCGGCTTGAAGACGCCCGGGAAGGCGCGCGCATAGGTGGCGGCAATCGGGTCACGGTCGTCGGCGAGGTACAGCGTCGTGGTGCCGTCGTAGGCGTCGATCGTGATCTTGACGGCGTTCCGGATGTAGTTGAGACCGCGCGACGCGGGCGTCGCATAGGGGTAGCGCGCCGCAGTGGTGTAGGCGTCGTAGATCCAGACGAGCCGGCCGCCGGTGAGCACCAGATACGGGTCGCTGTCGAAGCTCAGGAACGGCGCCACGCGGCGCACGCGGTCGCGGATGTTGCGGTTGATCAGGATGCGGCTGTCCGCCGTGATGTCATCGCTCAGCAGGATCTGGTACGACCCGAAGCGGAGCGCGAAGAGCAGCTTCCGCCAGAGCGACGCCATCGGAATACCGCCCTTGCCCGCGTACTGCGTGAAGACGTTCTCGTCGCCCTTCGGGTAGTGAAACTCCTTCGTGCGCGTCGGCGCGATCACGTAATCGCTCGAGAGTTGTCCGAAGTAGATGCTGGGTTCCGTGACGGCGAGGCCGGCCGTCGACTCGGGCGGCAGATTGCGGATGAAGAGCTCGGGCAGGCCTTCCTTGGTCACCTGGTTCACAGGGCCGAGCGTCAGCCCGTAGCCGTGTGTGAAGGTCAGGCGCTCGTTGACCCAGGTACGGTTCGGCAGCGCGTCGACGTTGAGCTCGCGCGGCGAGAGCATGACCTGCCGCTGCGCGCCGTCCAGGACGTAGCGGTCGTTGTCCACCGAGACGAAGTCGTAGTAGGTCCGGATCTCCTGGAGCTGGCCGAAGGTGTCGAGCAGCGGGCCGTGGTCCCAGAGGCGGACGTTGTCGATCGTCTGACGGTTGGCCGCGATGTGGGCCGGCGTCAGCTCGGTGTCGCCGCTGAGGTCCTGCTCGTCCACCCGGTCGATGTCGAAGGCACGCCGCGTCGCGTCGATGTTGTGCTGGATGAAGGGCTCTTCGCGCACCTGCTCGTTCGGCGCCACGAAGAAGCGCTGCAGCACCGTGCTGTAGGCCTCGGCGCCGACCGACGTGGCGACACAGAGCGCGACGCCCGCGACAATCGGCCACGTGAGGCGCTGGAGCGCCGCGAAGAGACAGAGGAGCGCCGCGACGACCGCTGCGGCCGTCAGCGCCAGGGCGCCGGGCATCCGGCCGTGCACGTCGGCGTAGGACGCACCGTGAATCAGGGGATGCTCGGCGAGCAGGTACTCCGCGCGGCCGAGCCACGCGCCCCACGCGAAGAGCAGCAGGAAGAGCGCGGCCAGCACGGTCAGATGGCGGCGCGGGCCTTCGGTGATGGCGACCTTGGCGGGGAAGCCGCTCGTCAGGCTCCCGGAGACGAGGTACAGCGCGGCGGACGCCAGCGCGGCGAGCACGACCAGACCCTGTCCGACGCCGCGGAGCAGCTGCTGGAAGGGCATCGAGAACACGTAGAACCCGACGTCCCGGCCGAGAATCGGGTCCACCTCGGCAAACGGCACGGCGTGTCGCCACGAGAGCCACGTCATCCACTCCGAAGACGCCGCCAGGCCGACGAGGATGGACAGCACCGCCGTGACGTTGACCGCGATGGCGCGCAACTGCTGTTTGCCCGGGAGCCGGATGGGCAGGCCTTCGCGCGTGGTGAAGACCGGACGGCCGTCGCCGATCGAGTTCAGCGCGAGGAGCACGTTCGGCAGCAGGAAGGCCAGTGCGACGACGGTGACCACCACGAACAGCCGGGCCTGCGCGCCGATCATCGCGAGGTACACGGACTGGAAGCCCGTCTCCTGATACCACCAGTAGTCCGTGATGTAGCCGACCAGCGACGGCCCGGCGCCGAACAGGAGGAGGGCGAAGATCGCGGCGACGATCGACAGGCGGACTCGCGTCATTTACTGCACTCCATAGCGGGCTCGGGCTGCGGTGAGGTCCGCGGCGATGCCGGAGGCCAGCGAGGCGGGGGACAGGACTTCCACGAACGGACCCCAGCTCAGGATCCAGCTTCGCAAGGCCCAATCGTGGCACACGTGGAGCGTGAGGGCGAGATTATCGCCGGGCAGTTCCCGGAGCTCCTGCGACGCGTGCCAGACGCGTGCCCGGACGTAGGCTGCCACCTCGGCGTCGAACCGGAGTTCGACCCGTTCGGCCGGTCCGGTGTTCACGCCGAGCGAGTTGCCGAACACGTCGTCCGGCACCTGGCGCTGGGGCGTGAAGGTCTGCTTCTCGAGCGACACGGAGCGGATGCGATCGACGGCGAACGTCCGGACGTCGTCGTATGCCGGCACGAACGCCAGCAGATAGAGGCCACCCTGGGCGAACGCCAGCTTGTAGGGGTGGACGAGAT
>JBIKWH010000353.1:0-3132 GCA_044356435.1 Vicinamibacterales bacterium | reverse complement strand
GTGGCGCGCCCACGTCACGGCCAAGTCACGGGTGAGTGCGATCACGGCGCCCTTGCTCGCCGCGTAGCCGGTGGCGTCGAGCACCTCGGGTGCCGTGCCCACGACGCCCGCGACCGACGCGACGTTGATGATCGTGCCGCCGCCCTTCCGCATCACGCGCATCGCGGCCTGGGCCATCAGAAAGGTGCCGGTCACATTCGTGGCCAGCACCTCGTTCCACTTCTCGACCGGGAGCTCGTCGGCCGGCGCGCCCCACGAGATGCCGGCGTTGTTCACGAGAATGTCGAGTCCACCGAGGGCCTCGATCGTGTCGCGCACGGCGCGGGTGGCCTGGGCGGCGTCGGCCACATCGCCCTCGATGATCCGACAGGAGTGCCCGCGGCGGCGCAGCTCCTCCGCGGCGGAGGTGAGCCAGGACATCCGGCGCCCCATGATCGCGACGGCCGCGCCGGCCTCCGAGAGCGCCATCGCCGTTTCAAGACCCAGCCCGCGTGAGCCGCCGGTCACGAGCGCGGTCCGGTTGGTGAGATCGAAGAGCGCGCGAACGTCAACGTGCGGGACCGACATGGCTGCCCCATCATAGCGGGCGCCGGCTCTCGCGATGCCGCGCGTGGGTCCCGCCTACAAGCCGACCGTATCGAGCGTGACGGGCGGGTTCTCGCCTGAGACGTGCACGGTGACTGCCGAGCCGGCGGGCAACTCCAGAGGTTCACGCAGCCAGTAGCGGCGGCCCCAGCCGGGTCGGGCCGCACGCAGCGTCAGGACCGGGAGCGTCCGGCCGGACGGCAGCGTGGCCTGGATCGTGACAGCGGCAAGCGGCTCGGTAAGCGCGGCCCGAATGGCGAGAATGCGGACGGGATCGGCCAGCTGCAGCGTGTCGTGTATCTCGACGGTGGTGATCCCCCTGCCGGAGACGGGTTCGTCCGTTGTGTAGAGTCCGATGCGCGTGCGGTCGGACTTCATGACCTGCTCGTCCTGCCAGTTCTTCTTGTAATGCACCGCCACGGTCAGCGTGGCCCGGGCCGGCACCTTGAAGGCCGTCCCGATGGGCGCCGGCGGCGTGGGCTCGCCTGGCACCCATGCCGCCAGCAGCGGCCCGCCATCCACGGTCACCGTCACGGCGCGCACCATCGATCGATCGGAGGGCAACACGTCCGCACCGCGGACCCATCGGTCGACGGTGAAGCCGGTCGCGATCGTGAACTCCTTCTTCTGGTCGATGGTTCCTGGCGCAAGCGCGACCTCGGGCAGTTCGAACGTGTCATCAGGCTTGCCCTGCGGCCATTCGAGCGCCGGTGCCGCGGCCTGCGCGGCCTTCGACGGGTCGCCTTCAGGTGTCCCGCCGCTCGCCCAGGTCACGAGGACATCCAGTTCCCGCGTGAGCAGGCTGTGGCCGCCCTTGACGGCCGGTCCGGTCGGATCCACGAACCACGGCGGCATGGCTTCTGTGGTGAGCTGCTCGCGGATGGATTCGGCCCACGGCACGGCGTCCTTGTAGCTCAGGAGCGACATGGGCGCGGGTCCACCGGGGCAGTGGCACGCCCCGCACCGATCGCGAAGAATCGGGGACACGTGCTCCGCGTAGGTGTATTTGGAGGTGATGGGCTTGTGCGCCTCGACCGTCGGTCGTGGGGCCACGGCGCCACACACGGCGAACACGAGTACCGCGCCGGCGCGCAGGGCGTGCCGTGATCTACTTCGGCGCATACGCCGACACGATGGTGGCTGCCGCTGCGGCGAACTGTTCGTAGGCGTGGGTGACCTTGACCTGGTCGCCGAGATCGCCGAAAGCGTCGAGCTGCCAGGCGGCGAGAACCACCCGACGGACCGCGTCGGCGATCGCGGGTTGTGTTCGCGCGGGAAGTCCGTTCAGGTGCCCTTCCAGCTTCAACGCGGCGTCTTTCGCGAGCAGGGCCGGCACGTAGATCGCGCCCAGTTGTCCCCGGTCCAGCAGGTCCTTCACTTCCTGGTGCTTCGCGGCGAGCACCGTCGCCAGTTCAGGCGCTGAGCTGGGCAAGGACTCCGACGCGCGGAGGAAGTCCGCGGGCGAAGTATCGGCGATGCCTTGCGAGACCTCCGGTGCGGACGAGGTTGGGGTGGCTGCCGACGCGGTTCCGGTTCCGGGGACGGCTGCGCCCGTCGTGGCCGTCGTGAGGGCGCCAGGCGCCGGTGCGGCTGGCCTGCGCGTCGCGCTGGCGCCGGAGCGAACAGCCGTGGCCGCGCGGGGTGAAGTGATCACCGGAGCGGCGCCTCCCGGGTCGACGGAGTAGCGCTCAAAGGTGAAGTCGAACCGCTCCTCCGGCAGGCGCGGGTCGAACTTCATCTTCAGCGTGACCCGCGCGGGCAGCGACGCCAGGTTGACGCGTGCCTCGAACGCCTGCCCGCCGCCAGACGGTTTCAGCGCGCTCACCTCCAGTTCCCTGCTGATCGATGTCCGGCTGTCGAACGTCTCCTTCGTGACCGCCCGCCCGGTGATGCCCTTCACCGGCAGTGGCTTGCTGAAGTTGTCGTACAGAAACACGCGGAGGGTGCCGGCCATCGGGTGTGTCGCCTCGACGTGGTGCCACTTGTCCGCGGCCATGAAGAACTGGCCGCCGTGCCTGGGGTTATGGTCGCCGTGCGCGCGCTGCTCCCTGATGGCCTGACGGGGCGTGCCGTTGGAGCAGCGCCCTGGCTCGACCTGGTGCTCGCCGGGCTTGTCGGGGCAGGTCCAGTACAGAGAGACGACCACGGGCATCAACTCACGCCTGTCGAGTGGGCAGAGCCCGATCCTGTCCGCGATGACCGCCGGGTGGTTCGGGCAGGCGAAGGCCTGATCGATGCGGACCGGCACGAGCGCCATCGCGCAGATCGGACACTTGCCTGGCACGTCCTCGAGTACCTGTGCGTGCTCGGACATCGGGCAGACGTACGACACCGGCGGCAGGGTCGTGGTGCGCTGTGCGGCAACCGGCCCGATGGCGCTCAGTGTCACGACGGCCAGCGTCAACGCGATCCGCATGTCGCCTTCATCCTAGCCGCTCGCCCGTTGGAATTCATCCGTGGGCGCGCATGTGTCTGGCACCGCGCGGCTCGCGGTTTCCCCGGCGGGGACGTGACGATGACTTCGCGGACGAGTCGTGTTTCGACCTC
>JBIKWH010000354.1:0-3132 GCA_044356435.1 Vicinamibacterales bacterium | reverse complement strand
ACCGCGCAGGGCGGGCTGCGCGCCGGTGGATGCGAATCCGGCCACTGGATCCAAGCGGTTGAAGGGAACGGAAGAATCATCAAGCTTGAAGACGGATCTCTCTGGGAGGTTGATGACGTCGACACGGTGACAACGTCGATCTGGCTGCCCGTCTCCGAAGTCGTCGTCTGTGACGGGAAGATGGTTAACGTCGATGATGGCGAATCGGTAGCGGTTCGATCCTTAAGTGCAAGTTCACCCAGTCGCAGCGCTGGGTCGGCTGCTCAGGGCGGCTACGCCATCGAGACGGCCGCCGACGACGAAACGTTTGTCATCAATGGCGAAGTCTTCAAGGCTAAGACTTACTGCTTCGCGTTCGAGCGAGGGGATCGAGTGAAGTTCCTGTCTGGCTCACCATCCGGTGCCTGTGCTTCCGCGACGCTTCTAAACCTGCGATCCGGGAAGACATGCGCAGTCTGGTGTGAATAGACGGCCTAACTCTGCTTGCAGCCGACGCCGGCCAGACGCATGATCAGCCGGCGCGGCTGAAGCGCCACGTTAGACCGCTGAACGACGCCTTCGCGTCATACAACACCACACATTGCGCTGCGTATATGGCACGCGTATACTCGTGGCGTGGGTCTCCTCCCTGAGTTCTGGCCAGATATCGACGGCTTTCAATGGGACGACGGCAACGCGTCGAAGAATTGGACCCGCCATCAGGTGAGCCAGACGGAGGCGGAGCAGGTCTTCCTGAATCGTCCGCTCGTCGTGGTGGGGGCGCCGTTCAGGAGTGAACCCCGGCAGTTTGCGTTCGGACACACCGACGGGGGGCGTCTACTGACCGTGGTCTTCACCGTTCGCGGCTCGCTCCTGCGGGTCATTTCGGTGCGGCCCATGAGCCGGCGGGAACGGAGGGGTTATGACCAAGCGAGCGACAGCTAAGAAGGCACCGACGTTCACCTCGGAGCGAGCGGAGCGGGAGTACTGGGAGTCCCACGATGCGGCGGATGTGGTGGACTGGGCGAGCGCGCGGCGGGTCGCCTTCCCCAATCTCAAGGCATCGACCGAAACAATCTCGCTTCGTCTACCAACAGCGCTGCTGGTCGATCTCAAGGTCTTGGCCAACAAGCGGGATGTTCCGTATCAATCGCTGCTCAAAGTCTTTCTCGCCGAGCGAGTGACCACCGAGACGACCGGAACCACGCGGTCTAACAAAGCGCTGCAGCCGACAAGCCGCAGGACGCGCCTGCAGAAGGCATCTCGCGCGACATCGGCTCGCGGCTGAGCGCTGCCGTTAGGCCGCAGAAGGCCGACTCGTAGTTCTTGACCAGGCGTATCCGTCCGGATACAGTTTCGGCATGTATCAGCTGCAGTCGACGGACGTCTTCGACGAGTGGCTGCGCAACCTACAGGATCGCAAGGGTCGTGCGCGCATCCTCGCCCGCCTGGAGTCGGCACGACTCGGGAATCTCGGGGACGTGAAGTCCGTCGGCGAGGGCGTACGGGAAATGCGGGTGCATTTTGGGCCTGGCTATCGTCTCTATTTCGCGCAGCGGGGCCGCGTGCTGTTGCTCCTCCTGTGTGGAGGCGACAAGTCGACCCAGACGCGCGACATCGCCAGGGCCCGTCACATCCTCACAGACATCGGCAAGGAGTAAGACATGGCCACTCTGAAGTCCTTCGACACGAGCGCGTTTCTCGACGATGAAGAGGTCATCGCCGAGTATTTGACGGCCGCACTTGAAGATGAGAATCCGGATGTGTTCCTCGCGGCCGTCGGCCAGGTGGCCAAAGCCCGGGGCATGAGCGCCGTGGCGGAGAGTACCGGCCTCGGCCGCGAGAGCCTCTACAAGGCACTCACGCCTGGGGCGAAGCCCCGGTACGACACCGTCCTCAAAGTCTTGCAGGGGCTCGGCGTGAAGCTCACGGTCACAGCGGCCTAACTCCGCTTGCAGCCGACGGCGGCCGAGCGGATCATGGGCCGCCGTGGCTGAAGCTTCACGTTGGGCTCCTGAACGCCGCGAGTTGCCATGCCGCAGAGACGTAGCTACACTGTAGTCACATGACTACGACCACTACTCGAATCGTGCGAATCGGCAATTCTCGAGGAATTCGAGTGCCGAAGGGACTCCTTGAGCAGGCCCAGCTCCCTGAAGAGGTCGAGCTGCAGGCCGAGCACGGTCGACTCATTATCCGTGCGGCCAAGGGACCCCGAGCCGGGTGGGCCTCCGCCGCTGCCGCGATGCGGGCGAAGAGCGAGGATCGCTTGCTCGATCCACCCACCGTGACGCAGTTCGACGCGCAGGAGTGGAAGTGGCGGTAGTTCGGGGGCCGCTCCGAGGCGACGTTTATCTCGTGGGGCTGGACCCCACGATGGGCAGCGAGATCAAGAAGACGCGACCGTGCCTCGTCGTGTCTCCGGATGAACTCAATCAACACCTTCGAACCGTCATCGTGGCGCCCATGACCACCGGCGGCCAGGCCTATCCGTGGCGGGTGGCCTGTCGCTTTCAGCAGCAATCGGGGTTCGTGGCGCTGGACCAACTCCGCACTGTCGATACCACGCGTCTCGTCAAGAAACTGGGGCGTCTCTCCACGGGCGCCATGACCGAGGCACTCGACACGCTCCAGGAAATGTTCACCGAATGACGGAGGCTAACCTTCAGATGGAGCCGACGCCCCTCGGCGGCTAACGCTTCGACCGGGGCGCGGCTCATCTGAATCGTTCTGCTGCTCGTCTTCGAGGCCGAAGCACGAGCAACCGCCCAAAATCTTCAGGACCGGACACGCTCGAGTTGTTGCGGATGCGAGCCGGTACGGTGGGATACTGAACTCGGCCGTTCGGGCCTCTTCAATGGCACTCGGAACATCGCGCACGCTCATCGTTGTCAGGCGCTACGGCCTGCTTGTCGTGGCCTCGTCAGTGGCCGGCCTGCTGTTGCACTTTGGAATGGTCGGAGTCGAGGCCCTCATGTTCGGGGAGCCCGTGCTCCTCGACTTCCACAGCCGGTTCTGGCGCTCGGCCTTCTCGTTCCCCTTCCTTCCGATCCTGGTGATGGAGGTGGGGCTGACCGCGTTGACACTCGTGCTGTGGAATCGCCTGCGGCGCACCCTCCAGGAGGCCCACGACCTGGATCTCCAGCGCGAGCG
>JBIKWH010000352.1:0-3137 GCA_044356435.1 Vicinamibacterales bacterium | reverse complement strand
CGCCCGCCGGTGGACGTCCAGCGACTTCGAGACGAGCAGCACGCCCGACGTGTCCTTGTCGAGCCGATGGAGCAGACGCGGGCCGTCATCGCTCCCCGGGTCGCGGCCGAGATAGCCCAGGATGCCGTTGAACAGCGTGCCGCCCGCGTGCTTGTAGGAGGGATGCACCACGACGCCCGGCGGCTTGTTGAGCGCGAGGAGCGACGCGTCCTCGAACAGGATGTCGAGGGCCTGCGCCTCGGGCTGCGGAACCGCCCGCTCCACCATCACCTCCGCGCCGTCGACCGACACGGTATCCCCCGGCACGACGCCCGAGGACGCCCGGGACGCGGCCCGGCCGTTGACCGTGACCAGGCCTTCCTCAATCCATCGCTGCACCTTCGTGCGCGAGATGCGCGGCACGTCCGTCAGGTGGCGCAGGAGGCTCTGGTCCAGGCGCAGGGAGAGGTCGCCGCGGTCGGCCGTGAAGGTTCTCGGCATGGAGTCCTCCTATAATTACGCGGTGGCCATGAACCTGCGTCTGCCGCGGCCGGACCAGGCCCTGCCTGGACGGGACGAGCCGATGCCCGTGTTCGAGCAGCACGTCGTCACCGGTCACCGGCAGGTGCCGCCCTTTCCCGAAGGCCTCGAAGAGCTGGTCGTCGGGATGGGGTGTTTCTGGGGAGCCGAGCGGAAGTTCTGGCAGACGCCGGGCGTCTACAGCACGGCGGTGGGCTACGCTGGTGGTTCGACCCCGAACCCGACGTATCGCGAAGTCTGCTCGGGGATGACGGGGCACACGGAAGTCGTGCGTGTGGTGTACGACCCCGCGCGTGTGTCGTGTGACGAGTTGCTGCGTGTGTTCTGGGAGAGCCACGACCCCACGCAGGGGATGCGGCAGGGGAACGACGTGGGCACGCAGTACCGCTCGGCGCTCTACACCACGTCGGCGGCGCAGGCGACGGCCGCGCGCGAATCCCGAGACCGGTACCAGGCACGATTGACGGCGGCCGGATACGGCCCGATTACGACGGAGATCGCCGACGCGCCGGCGTTCTACTACGCCGAGGACGCGCACCAGCAGTACCTGGCGAAGAATCCGAACGGCTATTGCGGCCTCGGGGGCACCGGCGTCGGCTGTCCGGTCGGCGTCGCGGCCGGCGTATGACGGTGAAGGGACACTGGTTGTAAGCGGTTCAGGGACGGGCAGGAAGAGACTGATGAGCAGAGTTGTTTACGAGCAGGCGAAGGCAGCACCCGATCAGGAACGGCTTCGTGCCGAGCACAAGCTCCGGCTGGTGACCGACGCGGAAGAGGGCCTTGGCGTGGACGCCGTGCCGAACGGCGTCTACGGGTTCACCTATTCACCGGCCTTCGTCAATTCACCGCTCTATGCCACGCGCCGCTTCCGCTGCTACGAGACGCATCGGCGTCTGGACGGCTCCGTGTATCTGATGGGCTTTGTGTCGGCAGAGGATGCCGCCAAACTCGCGAACCAGACGGCGCCTGTCGAAATCTGCCTGCAGCCGGAGCCCGAAGAGGGCGCCAAACACTTCGTGGAGCTGCCCCACACGCGCATCCTGCACCACCGCCTGATGGCGGTGCGGACCGAGCACGGCGTCACGATGAAGGTCGGCCCGGCCTAGCGCCGTGGTCTCGCGTGACCGTCCCGAGGTGTGATTCCGGCTACTGCGCCGGGCCGACTTCGACGGGGCGGGCCGGATCGGCCGACCACTCGGACCACGAGCCCACGTAGAGGCGCGCGCCCGGCAGGCCTGCGTGCTCGGCCGCGAGCAGGTTCTGGCAGGCCGTCACGCCGGAGCCGCAATACATCACGACCTCCGACATCGGCTTACCCTGCGCGGTGGCCGTGAGCAGGCCGCGCAGTTCGTCGGCCGGTCGGACGGTGCCGTCGGCCGTGAAGTTCTGCTTGAAGAAGTGATTGCCGGCACCGGGGATGTGGCCGGCGGCTTTATCCAGCGTTTCATTCTGGCCGGCAAAGCGCTCGGGGGCGCGGGCGTCCACGAGGCGGAGGCTGCCGTTCTGTGAGGCGACCGCGACGGTCTCGACCGGCACGCGCATGTCGGCGCGGAGTGCCGGAGTGAACGTCACCGGCGTGCGGTGCTCATCACCGGCGCGCACGGGGCGCCCCTCCTTCACCCATTTCGGAAGACCACCATCGAGCACGGCCACGGCGTCGTGGCCGAGGTAGCGCAGCATCCACCACAGGCGCGCGGCAAACATGTTGTCGGCGTCGTAGCAGACGACCTGGGTGCCCGGGCCGATGCCGAGACGTCCGAACGTGGCCGCCATTGCGTCCACCGTCGGGAGCGGATGGCGTCCGTTGGTGCCGGTCGGCGTCGAGGACAGGTTGTGCGAGAGGCAGGCGTACACGGCGCCGGCAATGTGCCCGTCGCGATACTGCGCGAGTCCCGCGGCCTTCTCCGTCAGGTTGTAGCGCACGTCCACGACGAGCCACGAGGGATCGTCGAGATGTGCCGCCAGGTCCGCCGTCGAGACAAAGGTGCGGAGCATGGCGTTCCCGGACTCAGCGACCGGCTTCGAGGGCGGCGATGCGCTGTTCGAGCGGCGGGTGGGTGGAGAAGAACATCATCCAGCCCTTGACGCCGTTGATCTTCAGCGTGGCCAGCGCGGCCTGGGAATTGTCCACCAGCTCGTGCTGGCTCTGGAGCCGGCGCAGGGCGCCGATCATCCGCTCACGACCGGCCAGGTGCGCGCCGCCGGCGTCGGCCCGGAACTCTCGCTGGCGCGAGAACCACGCGGTGATCATCGAGCCGAGGATGCCGAAGACGATCTGCAGCACCATCATCACGAGGAACGAGGAGCCGTTGTTGCCCCGGCGACCTTCCTCGCGCCCCGAGTTGGCAATGGCGAACGCGATCACGCGCGAGAGGAACATCACGAACGCGTTGACGACGCCCTGGAGCAGCGTCATGGTCACCATGTCGCCGTTGGCGATGTGCGCCACTTCGTGGGCGAGCACACCCGCGGCTTCATCCCGGTCCATGGCCCGGAGCAGGCCGGACGACACCGCGACGAGGCTCTTGCTCCGGCTCGGCCCGGTGGCGAACGCGTTGACCTCGGGCGAGTCGTAGATGCCGACTTCGGGTATCGGCAGCCCGGCCTTCGTGGCCAGG
>JBIKWH010000461.1:0-3138 GCA_044356435.1 Vicinamibacterales bacterium | reverse complement strand
CCTCCCCCAGCAACCCGTCGCCCACGCCCTTCAGGCCTTCATGCTGATTCTCGCGCTGGTTCCCGTCGCCATCTCCATGGCCGTGACGTGGAAACTGAAGGAAGTGGTGCTCGCCGTTCTGGTCAGCTCCCGCGCCTGAAACGTGCCGCCAGGGCCGGGTGGAGAGCCCGCCCGGCGCACGATTCCGCTTCTGCGGCCGCAGCCCAGCTTCAGTGCGCCATGCATCCGTAACGGATGAACAGGCCGAGGAAAACAACCACGGATAAAACAAACAGCCACAATCCCTTGCCTGCGGCCATCAAAAGCAGGCCTCCGCCGATCAGCACACACAAAAACAGGACCGCCAGGGACGCCATGACGAACTTCATGGCCGAAAGTCTACCGGGGTCCGCGCACGGCTCAAGTTCCGGTTCTCGTTCTTGCTCTCCCAAGGTCGAGGCCTTCGCCCGACGCTCCAGCCCGTTCTGGCATGCCAGTCGCATGCTCGGAACGCCGTTCCCGCTGAAATCTCTGCCCCTTCACACCGCGACGCGTCGGCACCGCCCGTCCTTTCGCCCACTATTCCCGGAAGGACGGCTGCCCACCCCTGGTCCCACGAATCCCTCGTTCTCCTCCGATCTCTTCCTGTAGGTTTTTGAAATCTGCATTCTACCTATTCAGGATAAAAAAGATAGGAATGGGCAACTGCCTAAGGTAAGGGGAGCGTACGGGGTGTTGCGTAAGTGTTGGGGTCTCGTCAAGAAAAACTTGCTAAGAGAGTTCCGGGCCTGCTACCAATCTAATTAATAATCTTATGACAACACTTCTCTTGGTGGTCACGATGCTGACCCAGTTCACCGGGTTCTCCACGAAACGCAGCTCGACGTTCAACCCCAACCCCGCGAACTCCGCTGCGGGAGGGGATCAGGGGAATGGTCGCCTCGCTGACCGCCCTGTGGCCCGCTAGAATGGATTGGGCAATGGTTGGTGAGGCCCATCCGAGCTTTGTGTGTGCTGGCAAGGCAATCGGGCCCGAGTGTTTATCAAACAAATGCTCGGCCTGGTAGATTTCCGAATCTGTTCTTTGCGCTTCCTTAGTTGGCTCGCCAATGTGCGCCGCAACCCCTTTGGGGTTGATACGCGCTTTCTATTCGATCCCAGGGTTGGCCCGCTTGCCTGCGGGCCAACCCTGGGCTGTGGTCGTAACCCCTTCGGGGTTTGGTGGATTCTAAGCGCCGCACGCTGATGGAGGTTTGAGGTATTGAAGCTTGAAGGAAGTCTTGTTCTTGTGGGGGGCGTGAGGAGGCTCGTAAGGCAAGTTGTACGCCAAGCCTTATCGAAGTATTTTCTGGATAGACTCTAATTCAACCAGAGGTTCGAGCTATTTAGCTAATTGCTGCAGATGTGAATGGTTTAGCTTTGCTAGCTGGCGAACATTTTCATTTCTGCTCATCATGCTGCGTTCCCTAAGCTGCTACATGGGTTATTGTTTGGGGTTAAGGAGCTCTGGGTTTCTCTTCAATCAGTTCGCCAAATTCTAAGTCGGCCATCCTCGGTCAATGCGCCGAGGACCTTACCGTCCTCGGATAGGTGGAGCGCTGAAATTCCTTCGTCTCCAGTAGGACGTTCCACAGCATCGATTTCGAATGCTGCTATTTCCTCAAATTCAGGGACTCTCCAAATTGTTACTCTGCCGTCCGCTCCCGCAGAAATCATTCTGTGGCCATCCCTTGTAAAAGAGATTGTCTGAACAAATCTCCTGTGGCTTGCAAGCGGTCGGATCCAAGTGGATTTGGATCGATTGAAAACGCGAATCGAGGTCTCGTTGAAAAGGGACGTGGCGAGCCACTTTCCGTCCGAAGATACCGCTAAAGCTTGGATGTCTCCGGGTGCTTTAAGCGCTTCTCCCGCAGAATATGGACCGCTGCTTTCCCAGCGCCGAATTGTTCCGCCTTCTGTCCCTGTCCAGAAGCTGTTTTCAGATGGTGAGGGTGCGACGGCCCATATTGAATTAGTTTCGGGATCGACGGCGTGCTTAATGGTTGATTCAACCCAGTCGATAATTGCTATTCTGCCATTGCTGCCTGCCATCAGTATTTTTCCATTCTCAAGATCAACGCCCCAGGATTTCACTGAAAAATCCTCTGGCAAACGTGGCCCGATCAACTCGGGTTCATGATTGCTCATGGAGATTTTTTTTACTGACCAGTCGGCTGCGAATGCAAACAAGTACCCGCCATCTTTTGAGAATGCAATGGGTTGAAAAACCTCTTTTATCTCAGATCTTATACTTAGTGAATGCAGGTCTGCGATAACCACAGAATTAGATGTCGCTGTAACAGCTGCTGCATTGAGATGGCTGTTGAACGCGAAATCACCATGAACATCAGAAAAGACCCCCTTTAGAGTGTCTGCGTTGGATGTGCTAGGGAAGTGAAACGCCAAAACGCCACCGTTGTCGTCACCCCCGAAAATCTCTTTTCCGTTTGGAGACCACGCCACCGCAGTGGCAGGGCGACCAAGGCCGTGAAAAATCCAAATCAGTTCACCTGTCTCGGCGTTCCAGACCCGGACGGTTTGGTCAGCGCTCGCGGTTGCAATAAGCTTGGAGTCGGCAGAGTAAGCAGCATCAATGACGCGAGCAGTGTGCCCGGAAAGTTTTATCTTTGGCTGGGATTCGTCCATGCCAAATTCGATAGGTTGTAATCCACCTACATTTGCCAAAAGTCTTTTGCCCTCGTGGGACCAGCGCATCCATATCACCGGTCCAGATACATAGTTGGACCAGTAAGTTAAGGAGTGCTTGTAGTTTACGGCTGTGATGATTCTGCTCCGTCTCGCTCCCTCTTCTTTAAAGAGTCCAATGGCGGCGGTCTCGCCGTCTTTGGAGAAGTCGACGCTTCCTGCGGTAAAGCCAGGCCAAAGAGCATTTGCATTGAACTCGGAATTCGGTCGGTTCGACCCAGGGGAATACACGTTCAGAAACAAGTCTTCGGTTTGTGGAAGCAAGACCACTTCGCTCGTTTCCAGAACACTCGCCAACCTCTGCCCCGTTTCCCAGCGCCGGAGGGTGCCTTGGGTGGGGGATTCGTAGCGGAGGGCTCGGTTGGTTTCGTCGATGATCAGGGTTCCGTCGCGGGTGAAGCCTCCCAGGACGCG
>JBIKWH010000001.1:0-30708 GCA_044356435.1 Vicinamibacterales bacterium | reverse complement strand
AAGGCCAGTTCGATCTGACGCTCGAGATCACCGACGCTGATCCGCTCAGCGGCGTGCTGCGCTACAGCACCGGGCTCTTCGAGCGGGCGAGCGCGGGACGCATCGCGGGGCAGTTCGTGGCGCTCCTGCGGGCCGTGTGCGCCGACCCGGCCGCCCGCGTCGATTCCCTTGTGCCGCTCCCGGCCGCGGAAGCCGCCCAGCTCGCGCAGTGGAACGCCACGGCGGCGCCGTTTCCGGAGGATGTCTGCATCCACACGCTGATCGACGAGCAGGCGCGGCGCACGCCTGACGCCGTCGCCGTCGTGTTCGAGGGATCGCGGTGGACGTACCGCGAGGTGCACGACCGCGCGGACGCGCTCGCGCGTGAGCTGCAGGCGCTCGGTGCCGGACCCGAGGTGCTCGTCGGCATCTGCATGCACCGTTCGCCCGAGCTCGTCGTCTCCATCCTCGCCGTGCTCAAGGCGGGTGCCGCGTACGTGCCGCTCGACCCCGACTATCCGCGCGAGCGCCTGGAATTCATGCTCGTCGACGCGGACGTCGCGATCCTGCTGACGGCGAACGCGCCGCCCGAACGGCGGAAGGCCGCACCGGCAGCAGGCGCGGCGGCCAGCGAGCCGGGACCCGCGAACCTCGCCTACATGATCTACACGTCCGGCTCGACGGGCCGTCCAAAGGGCGCGATGAACACCCACCGCGGGCTGTGCAACCGCATCACCTGGATGCAGAAGGCCTATCGGCTTGACGCCTCGGACGTGGTGCTGCAGAAGACGCCGTTCAGCTTCGATGTCTCGGTGTGGGAGTTCGTGTGGCCGCTGATGACGGGCGCGCGGCTCGTCGTCTGCAAGCCGGGCGGACATCAGGATCCGGCGTATCTGGCCGGGATCATGCGCGCCGAGGGCGTCACGACGCTGCACTTCGTGCCGTCGATGCTGCGGGCGTTCCTCGAGCAGCTGGAGCTGGGCGCCTTCCCGTCGCTCCGCCGCGTCATCTGCAGCGGCGAGGCGCTGCCGCCGGATCTCTCGCGTCAGGCACTGGCGACACTCGGCGCCGACGTGCACAACCTCTACGGGCCCACCGAGGCCGCCATCGACGTGACGTGGTGGCCGTGCAGCGCGGAGGATCTCGACGTCGTGCCGATCGGCGCGCCGATCGCCAACACGCAGATCCACATCGTGGATGCCGCGTGGCACGCGTGCCCGATCGGCGTCTCCGGCGAGCTGTGCATCGGCGGCGTCAACGTCGGCCGCGGCTATCACCGCCGGCCCGACCTCACGGCCGATCGCTTCGTGCCGGATCCGTTCGGTCCCCCCGGAAGCCGGATGTACCGCACCGGCGACCGCGCGCGCTGGCGCGCCAGCGGCGACGTCGTCTATCTGGGCCGCTTCGACAATCAGGTCAAGATCCGCGGGTTCCGCATCGAGCTGGGCGAGATTGAAGCCCGCTTGGCCGAGCACGAGGGCATCCGCGAGGCGGCGGTCGTGCCGGCGCAGCAGACGGGCGGCGACGCGCGTCTCATCGCCTACGCGGTCGCGACCGGGACGCCACCCTCGACCACCGAGCTGCACCGCTTTCTGCGACAGACGCTGCCGGACTACATGGTCCCCGCGGTCTTCGTGTGGCTGCCGGCGCTGCCGCTTTCGCCGAACGGCAAGCTCGATCGCAGGGCGCTGCCGGATCCGCCGACCGAGCGTCCCCGGCTGGACAGCGCGTTCGCGGCGCCCTCGACCGCGGATGAGCAGCGGGTCGCAGCCGTCTGGCAAGAGGTGCTCGGCCTCGAGCGGGTCGGCGTGCACGACAACTTCTTCGAGCTCGGCGGGCAGTCGCTGATGCTCGCGCAGGTCCACGCGCGCCTGCAGAAGTCCGGCGCCCCGCACCTGACACTCGTCGACCTGTTCCAGCATCCGACGGTGCATCTGCTCGCCCGTCATCTCGGGCAGGACGCACCGGCCACGGATGCGCCGCAGGACGATCGCCGCGCGACACGGCGGCTGGACGCGTCGGCCCAGGCCGATCGGCGACGCGCCCGCCTCGAACATCGGCACGGAGCGCCGCAGAAGTCATGAGCGGCATCGCCGTCATCGGCCTCGCCTGCCGCGTACCCGGTGCCCGCACACCGGAGGTGTTCTGGCGCAACCTGCGCGCTGGGGTCGAGTCGATCACCACGCTGAGCGACGCGCAACTGCGCGCGGCGGGCGTCGCCTCCGAACTGCTGAGCCATCCGCACTATGTGAAGGCGGCGGCCGTGCTCGACGACATCGAGCAGTTCGACGCGGCGCTCTTCGGCTTCAGCCCGCGGGAGGCCGAGATCCTCGACGTGCAGCATCGCCTCTTCCTGGAGTGCGCGTGGCAGGCGCTCGAGGATGCCGCATGCGATCCCCAGCGCTACGGCGGCGCGATCGGCGTGTACGCCGGTGCGGGGATGAACGCGTATCTGCTGGCAAACCTGATCCCGCAACGCGAGGCGCTGGCCTCGGCCGGCGGCTTCCAGGCGCTCATCAGTAACGACAAGGACTTTCTGCCGACGCGCGTCTCCTACAAGCTGAACCTGCGCGGGCCGAGTGTGACCGTGCAGACCGCGTGCTCGACATCGCTGGTCGCCGTGCACCTGGCCTGCAACGCGCTGCTCGGGGGCGAGTGCGACATCGCCCTGGCCGGCGGCGTCTCCGTGCGCGTGCCGCAGCATGCGGGCTACCTGTACGAAGAGGGGATGATCCTCTCGCCCGACGGCCACTGCCGCGCCTTCGACGCGCAGGCCGCGGGCACCGTGCCCGGCAGCGGCGCGGGGATCGTCGTCCTCAAGCGGCTCGAGGATGCGCTCGCCGACGGTGATCGGATCGACGCGGTCGTGCTCGGCTCCGCCATCAACAACGACGGCGCGTTGAAGGTCGGCTACACGGCGCCGAGCGTCGACGGCCAGCGCGCGGTGATCAGCGAGGCCCTGGCCGTCGCGGGCGTGGATCCGGCGTCGATCGGGTACGTCGAGGCGCACGGCACGGGCACGCCGCTGGGCGATCCGATCGAGGTGGCCGCGCTCACGCAGGCGTTCGCGGGGTCGGACCTGGTCCCTGGTTCCTGCGTGCTCGGCGCGCTCAAGACCAATGTCGGCCATCTCGATACCGCCGCGGGCGTCGCCGGGTTCATCAAGGCGGTGCTCGCGCTGAAGCACCGCGAGATTCCACCGACGCTGCACTTCACCGCCGCCAACCCGCAGCTCGATCTCGCGCGCAGCCCGTTCCGCGTGAGCGCGCGGGTGGAAGCGTGGCCGGCGGGTGACAAGCCGGCCCGCGCGGGCGTCAGCTCCTTCGGCATCGGCGGCACCAACGCGCACGTGATCCTGGAAGAGGCACCGCCCGTGGAAGCGCGGCCGGCCGCGCGGCTGATCACGCCGCTCGTGCTTTCGGCCCGCAGCGAGGCCGCGCTCGACGCACACGCACGGGCCGTCGGGCAGGCGCTCGCGGACGCGCCTGAAACCGACCTCGCCGATGCGACGTGGTCGCTCCAGAACGGCCGTCATGCGTTTGCCTACCGCCTCGCGGTGACGGCCCCGGGCACCGACGCGGCATCGGCCACGCTGCTGCGCGGGGACGGCGATCGCGATGTCGCCCGCGCGCGGTCGGTCGTGTTCATGTTCCCCGGTCAGGGCGCGCAGACGCCGGGCATGGCCGCCGGGCTCTACGGCGTCGCGCCGGAGTTCCGGGCGATCGTCGACGCCTGCTGCGCGCGGCTCGGCTCGTTCGGCGGGGAGCTGCGCGCGCTGCTGCGCGCGGAGGCCGTCACGCCCGAGGCCTCGGCGCGCCTCACGCAGACGGCCGTCGCGCAGCCGGCGCTCTTCATCGTCGAGTACGCGCTCGCCCAACAGCTTCGCGCGTGGGGCCTCACGCCCGCCGGCCTCATCGGCCACAGCCTCGGCGAGTTCGTCGCCGCCTGCGTCGCTGGCACGCTCACGATGGAGGACGCGCTCGCGCTCGTTGTGGAGCGGGGCCGGCTGATGCAGCAGCTTCCCGGCGGGCGGATGGTCGCCGTGCGGGCGACGCCCGACGAGACGGCCGCGCTGCTGCCGGACGGCGTGACCATTGCCGCCATCAACGCGCCGGGGTTGTGCGTCGCATCCGGACCGCCTGAGGCGGTGGCGGCGCTCGAACGCCTGTGCGCGTCGCGGGGGATCGAGTGCCACGACCTCCACACGTCGCATGCGTTCCATTCGCCGTCCATGGATCCCGTCCTCAGCGCGTTCGGCGCGGCCGTCGCGCGCGTGACGCTGACGCCGCCCTCGACGCCGTGGATCTCGAACGTCACCGGCACCTGGATCAGCGCCGCCGATGCCGTCGATCCGGCGTACTGGGTGCGCCACCTGCGGCATGCCGTGCTCTTCTCGGCCGGTGTGGCCTGCGCACGTCAGTTGCCGCACCCGGTGCTGCTGGAAGTCGGCCCGGGGCGCACGCTCGGCACGCTGGCTCTTGCGGCGGCGCCCGAGCCGGACATCGAGGCGACGCGCGGGCAGCCTGCTGCTGGCGACGCGATCGTCCTTCCCACGCTGACGCACGCCCGTGAACGCGCGCGCGACCAGGACGTCCTCATGCGGACGCTCGGCCGCCTGTGGGCAGCCGGTGTGGAGATCGCGTGGGATGCGATCGACACGGGTCGCGAGCGGCGACGCCTCGCGCTGCCGACGTATCCATTCGAGCGGCAGCGGTACTGGGTCGAGCCGCCCGTGCCGGGCTCGTCAGCCGCCGCGGGGAGTGCGAACGCCGGGACCGCCGGCGATCGCCACGCGGTGCCCACCGTCGATGACGGCGTGACGAAACGGCCGCTCGACGAGTGGTTCCACGTGCCCGTCTGGAAAAGCGCGCCCGCGCCGGCTCGCGCCGCCGACGCCACGACCGAGACTGCCGGCGAGACGTGGCTCGTCTGCGCCCTGGACGGCGAGACCGTGGCGGCCGGGCTGCTCGCGCGCCTACGTCGCGACGGCGCGGAGCCCGTCCTCGTCACGCCCGGCGCGGCGTTTCTACGTCGTGGCGATCGGCAGTACGCGCTCCGGCCCGGTTGCCGAGAGGACTACGACGCGCTCATCGCGGAACTCCGGCGCGTTGGGCAGGTGCCGACGCGCGTGCTGCATGCGTGGTCCGTCGACAGTCCCGACGCCAACGACCGCGATGCGCTCGAGTGCGGCTTCTTGAGCGTGACGTGGCTGGCGCGCGCGCTGGCCGATGTCGAGGGCGAGATCCGGATCGACGTCCTGTCCTCGCGCATGCAGGCCGTGCCGGGCGACCCGCGTCTCGTGCCGCTGCGGGCCGCGGTGGCCGGCCCGGTGCTGGTCGTCCCGAAGGAGCTGCCCGCGATCCGCTGCCGCAGCATCGACTACGACGGCGCCTCCGTCCACGCGGGCGACGCGCTCGTCGACCGGCTCTATCGCGAACTGCGGTCCGCCGCGGACACGCCGTGGGTCGCGTATCGCAATCATCAGCGGCTCGAGCGCACGCTCGAGCGGGTGGCGCTGCCGGACGTTTCGCCCGCGACCTCGTTACGGACGGGCGGGCACTATCTCGTGACCGGCGGCCTCGGGGGCGTCGGCCTTGTGATCGCCGCGCACCTGGCCGCCAACTGCGGCGCGCGCCTCTCCCTGCTTGGCCGCACGCCCTTCCCCGCGCGTGACACCTGGCCGGCGGCGCTGGCGGGTGGCACCGGCTCGACGGTCGCCGGGCAGATCCGGCAGATCCAGGCCATCGAGGCCGCGGGCGGGCAGGTGTGCATGCTGGCCGCCGACGTCGGAGATCTCGACGCGCTCCGCACGGCGGTTCGCGAAGCGGAGCAGCGCTTCGGGCCCGTGCACGGCGTGATTCACGCGGCGGGCGTCCCCGCGGGCGGCATGCTCCAGCGCAAGACGCGCGAGGACATCGAGGCCGTCCTGCGTCCGAAGGTGCAGGGCGCCCTGAACCTTCTGCGCGTGTTCGATTCGACGGATCTGGACGTCATGGTGTTCGTGTCGTCGCTGACCGGGATCCTCGGCGACGCCGGGCAGGTCGACTATTGCGCCGCCGGCGCCGTGCTCGATGCGCTCGCGCACGAGCAGCGCGCCTCGGGGAAGCGGGTCGTCAGCATCGACTGGGACACGTGGCAGGAAGCCGGCATGGCGGTCGACGTGCGGCTGCCCGGTGCACTTCAGCGCCTCCGCGAGGAGAGTCTGCGGTCCGGCATCCGCAACGCCGAGGCGGTGGCCGTGCTGGCGCGCGTGCTCGCGAGCGACCTGACTCAGGTGGTCGTCTCGACGCGCGATCCGGTGGCACGCGCGCGCCGCGACGCGGACGTGGCCGCGCAGGCCGTTACCGAGATCGATCGCCGCGGGCCCGGCCATGCGCGACCGGCGCTCGCCGTGGCGTTCGCACCGCCAGGCACGCCACAGGAAGAGGCGCTCTGCCGCATCTGGCAGACGCTCCTGGGCATCGCGGAGGTCGGCATTCACGACGATTTCTTCGAACTCGGCGGACATTCACTGCTGGCGACACAGGTGCTCTCGCGCGTGCGCGACCAGCTCGGTGTGCGCGTGACGCTGACGACCTTCTTCGAGACGCCGACGATCGGCGCGCTCGGTGCCGCCGTCGCGCGGCAGCAGCTCGAAGCCGTGCTGGCCGACGTCGGAGACCTGACGGATGAAGAAGCCGCGCTGCTGCTCGCGGCGGCAGACGACGACAAGACGGGAGAGACCGCGTGATCCCGGCGTGTCCGCGCGTTGAACGCGTTTCGGCTGAGGTGATATCGTTGCCGCAGTCCCCTCACACCGCAGAAACCTCTGTTGCCGGCGGGTTCGGGGGGAGCTGTCCCGCATTCGTCACCCATTCCAGATCCGGCACCCTCGCGTGAGCACAATCCAGGACACTCTCGGGCACCTCTCTCCGGCCAAGCGGGAGCTGGTTCGCCGCCGTCTCGCGGCGCTGAAAGCGGCTGGCGCGGGCGAGGCGGCGCGCGCGGTCTCCGCGATCCCGGCCGTGCCCCGTGGGGGCGACCTGCCGCTCTCGTTCGCGCAGCAGCGGCTCTGGTTCATCGAGCAACTGGAAGGCCCGAGCGCGCTCTACAACGAGTTCGCGGGCGAGACGATCGAGGGTCCGCTGGATGTGGCGGCGCTGGAAGCGGCGCTGGCCGAGATGCTCCGGCGCCACGAGATCCTGCGCACGGTCTTCCCGGACGTCGACGGCACGCCGGTGCAGCGCGTGCTCGAACCCGGACCGCTGCCCCTCGAACGCATCGACCTTCGCGAGTCTCCAGGCGACGCGCATGACGCCGGCGCGCTTGACATCGCGGCTCGACGCATCGCCGAAGCCGAAGCCGCCCGGCCGTTCGATCTCGTCCACGGACCGCTCGCCCGCTTCACGCTCCTGACGCTCGCGGCAGACCGTCATGTGCTGCTCGTCTCGATGCACCACGTCGTCTGCGACCAGTGGTCCACCGCGGTGCTCATCCGCGAGATGGGCCAGCTCTACGCGGCGTTCACGACGGGCCAGCCCTCGCCCCTGCCCTCGCTTACGACGCAGTACGCCGACTACGCGGCGTGGCAGCGCGCGCAGATGGAGACGCGCGAGGCGGAGGCGGACCTGGCCGCATGGGTCGACGACCTGCGCGGCGCGCCGTTTGTTCTCGATCTCCCGGGCGACCGCCCCCGGCCCGCGGCCCAGGGTACGGCGGGCGCGGCCGTGCCCTTCGCGCTCGACGCCACGATGACGGCAGCGCTGGGCCGTCTGAGCCGCGATCTCGGCGTCACGCCGTTCATGGCCCTGCACGCAGCGCTGCTGGCGCTGCTCTTCCGCTATACGGGCCGGCACGACATCGTGATCGGCGCGCCGGTCACGAACCGGGAGCTGCCGGAGGTCGAGGACCTCATCGGCTTCTTCGTGAACACACTGCCCCTGCGCGTGCCGTTCGATCCGGCACGGCCGTTCTCCGCACTCGTCGACGCCGTCCGCCGCGCGGACACCTCCGCCTTCGCGCGCCGCCAGACGCCGCTCGAGCGCCTCGTCCAGGCGCTGCAGCCCGAGCGGAGCCTGAGCCACACGCCGCTCTTCCAGTTGCTGTTCGTGTTCCAGAACGCGCCGGTGGAGACGTCGAGCATCGCCGGATTGACGCTCTCCACGTTCCGCAGCGAGCGCGTGATGGCGAAGTTCGACCTCACGCTCGCGCTCTCCGAGTCCGAGGGACGCATCGCCGGCGCGTTCGAATACAGCACGGACCTCTTCGATCGCGCGCGCATCGAGCGGATGGCCGCGCACTTCCATCGGCTCCTCGTCTCCGCGCTGGCCGAGCCCTCCACGGCGGTCCGCGATCTCGCGCTGCTCGACCCGGCGGAGGAACGCCAACTGCTGGCGTGGAGCGCGGCACCGATACCGGCAGCCACCGTCGGAGCGGGCACGGCCGGGGCGGGCACCGCGGGGAGCACCGCGGGGAACACTGGGCACGACGTCCGGCCGCTGCACGCACTGTTCGCCGCGCAGGTCGCCCACGCGCCGGATGCCGTCGCGGCGATCTGCGGGCGCGAGCAGCTCACGTACGCGGAGCTCGATGCCGCAAGCGATCGCCTCGCCGCCTACCTGCAGGCCCGCCACGTCCGGCGCGGCGTGCTCGTCGGCATCTGCCTCGAGCGCTCGCTCGACATGGCGGTCGCGTTGCTGGCGATCCACAAAGCCGGCGGCGCCTATCTGCCGCTCGATCCCGCGTATCCGGCCGATCGGCTCGCGTACGTCCTGCGCGATTCCGGCGTGGCGCTCGTGCTTGTCTCGGAGGCGACACGCGTGGCGCTGCCGCGGATCGAGGGCGTCACGGTGATCGCGCTCGAGGCGGAGCGCGCGGCCATCGCCGCCACGCCGCGTCTCGCCATGCGGCCCGAGATCAGTCCGGCCGACCGCGCCTATGTGATCTACACGTCCGGCTCGACCGGCCGGCCCAAGGGCGTCGAACTGCAGCACGGCGGTCTCGGCAATCTCGCGATCGCGCAGAGCCGCGCGTTCGGTGTGGGGCCGGGCAGCCGTGTCCTCCAGTTCGCCTCGCTCAGCTTCGACGCCTCGATCTCCGAAGTCGCGATGGCCGTGTGCAGCGGCGCGACGCTTGTGCTCGCGCCGGCCGACCGGATCGTGCCCGGCGCGGATCTCGTGCGGACGCTGACGGATCACGCGGTGACGCACGTCACGCTGCCGCCATCCGCGCTCGCGGTGATGTCGCCCGAGTCCTTGCCGGGTCTCTCGACGCTCATCGTGGCGGGCGAGGCGTGTCCCGAGCCCATCGCCACGGCGTGGTCGCACGGACGCCGGTTCTTCAACGCCTACGGCCCGACAGAAGCGAGCGTCTGCGCGACGATCTGCGAGTACTCCGGCTCGGGTGTGCCGACCATCGGCGTGCCGATGCCGGGCGCCCGCGTCTACATCGTGGATGCCGCGCTGCGGCTCGTGCCGATGGGCATCCCCGGCGAGCTGTGCATCGGCGGCGCGGGCGTCGGGCGTGGCTACCTCGGCCGGCCGGATCTCACCGCCGCGACGTTCGTCCCCGATCCATTCAGCGCGGTCCCGGGCTCACGGCTCTATCGGACCGGCGATCTCGCCCGCGTCCGGAGCGACGGCACCATCGAGTTCCTCGGCCGCCTGGATCATCAGGTCAAGGTCCGCGGCTTCCGCATCGAGCTGGACGAAGTCGCGCGCGCGCTGGACGCGCATCCCGCGGTGCGCCAGAGCGTCGTCACAGTGGTCGAACGCGCGGGCGATCGCCGCCTCGCGGCGTATTTCGTCGCGGGCGATGCGGATGGCGCACAGGCGCTGAGTGCCCTCGAGGCGCGGGTCTTCCTCGCGCGCACGCTGCCCGAGTACATGGTGCCGGCGTACGTCCTCCGGCTCGACGAGCTGCCGCTCACCATTGCCGGCAAGGTCGATCGCACGAAGCTGCCGCCGCCCGGCGACGCTCCCACCGAGGCTACGACCGCGGCCCGCGACGGTGTCGAGGACGTCGTCGCGGATCTGTTCCGCCGTCTGCTGGGCACGTCACACATCGGACCGCGCGAGAACTTCTTCGATGCGGGTGGCCACTCGCTGCTGGCCGTGCAGCTGCTGGCGCGTGTCCGCGACACCTGGCACGTCGAGGTCGGCCTGCGCGAGTTCTTTGCCGCGCCCACGGTTGAAGCGGTTGCGCAGGGCGTGCGCGAGCGGCTGCGATCCGCCTCCGGCCCGGCGCTGCCGCCGATCACGCGCGTCCAGCGCGATGCGCCCCTGCCGCTCTCGTTCGCGCAGCGGCGCCTCTGGTTCCTCGACCAGCTCGAAGGCCCGAACGCGACCTACAACATCTCGGCCGCGCTCCGGATCGAAGGCGCCGTCGACACGGACGCGCTGGCCCGCAGCTTCACGGCCATCGTGGAACGCCACGAGGCACTGCGCACCACCTTCCCAGTCGTGGAGGGCGTCCCCGTGCAGCGGATCGGCGCGACGCCCGCACAGGTGCTGGTCGTCGAGGCGCAGGATGCCGCAGCCGTCGGAGCCGCGACCGCCACGGGATCGACCTCACAACTGGCCGCGATGCAGGCCGCCGCGGCCGACGAAGCTACCCGGCCCTTCCGGCTCGACACCGGTCCGCTCTTCCGGGCGCGGCTGCTCACATTCGCCCCCGGCGACCACCTGCTGCTCGTGACGATGCACCACATCGTGTCGGACGGGTGGTCGATGGGCCTGCTGATCCGCGACCTGGTCACCTGCTACGAAAGCCTCGCGCGCGGCCAGGCCCCGTCGCTCCCCGCGTTGCCGCTCCAGTACGCCGACTTCGCGGCCTGGCAGCAGCAGTCACTCACCGACGCACGCCTCGCGCCCGAGACGGCGTACTGGCGTCAGCAGATGGCCGGCGCACCCGCGCTGCTGGAGCTGCCGACCGACCGGCCACGTCCGGCCGTCCGCGGGTCCGCCGGGCGCGTGGAGCGGTTCACGATCGGCCCTGAGGTCACGGCGGGCCTGCGGCAGATTGCTGCCGGCAACGGCGCGACGCTCTTCATGACGCTGATGGCCGGCTTCGTGAGCGTGCTCTCCCGCTACAGCCGGCAGCAGGACGTGGTGATCGGCACCGGCACCGCGAACCGCAACCACACGGACACCGAGTCGGTGGTCGGCTTCTTCATCAACACCCTCGTGCTCCGCACGGACCTCTCGGGCGATCCGACCTTCGCGGAGCTGATCCGCCGCGTGCGCCAGGTGTCGCTCGACGCCTACGCGCACCAGGACGTGCCGTTCGAGAAGCTGGTCGAGGAGCTGCAGCCGGAGCGGAGCCTCTCGCACACGCCGCTCTTCCAGGTGATGTTCGCGATGCAGAACGTGCCCTCTGGCGCGCTGCACCTGGGCGGGGCGCGGGTCACGCCGATCGAGCCGGACGACGCCACGGCGAAGTTCGACCTCACGGTGTTCCTCGAGGACTCGGCGGACGGCGTCTCCGGGTCGGTCGTCTACAGCACGGACATCTTCGACGGCGCCACGGTCACGCGGCTGCTGCGGCACTACGTGACGCTGCTCACCGCGGCGGGCGTGGACGCGCAGGTGCCCGTCGCCCGGCTGCCGCTGATGGACGAGGCCGAGACGCGCGCCGTCGTGCGCACGTTTGGCGCAACGCGAGATCGGACGCCCGGCGCATCTGTATTCGAGCGCTTCGAGACGATGGCCGCCCGGTATCCGGATCGCACGGCCGTCTCGCTCGACGACCAGCAGGTCAGCTATCGCGAACTCAACGCGCGCGCCAACCAGCTCGCGCGGCACCTCCAGTCGCTGGGCGTCGTGCCGGGGGATCTCGTCGGTCTCTGCCTGGCGCGCTCGCCGGATCTCATCGTGGCGATGCTCGCGATTCTCAAGGCCGGCGGCGCGTATCTCCCGCTCGACCCGGCGTATCCGGCCGATCGGCTCGCGTTCACGATCGCGGACTCCGGCACCCGCGTGCTCGTCACGACGTCGGCGCTCGCGGAGGCGCTGCCCCGCGGTACGGTCACCTGCCTTCTCGACACCGACGCACCGGCGATCGCACGGTTCGACGACGCCAACCTCGGCGTGGCCGTCACCGGCGAGCAGCTCTGCTACGTCATCTACACGTCGGGGTCGACCGGCCGGCCCAAGGGCGCGCTCGTCCGCCACCGCAACGTCACGCGCCTCTTCGACGCGACAGCGGACTGGTTCCACTTCGACGAGCAGGACGTCTGGACGTTCTTCCACTCGTCCGCGTTCGACTTCTCGGTCTGGGAGATCTGGGGCCCGCTGCTCCATGGCGGCCGGCTCGTCGTCGTGCCGTTTCTGGTCAGCCGCTCGCCCGCGGACTTCCATCGCCTGCTCCGCCGCGAGCGCGTCACGGTGCTGAACCAGACGCCCTCCGCGTTCGCCCAGTTGATGGAGGCCGACCGCGACAGCCGTGAAGCCGTGAGCACGTTGCGCTACGTGATCTTCGGCGGCGAGGCACTCGATCTCCGGAGCCTTCGTCCGTGGGTGGCGCGTTACGGCGACCAGTCGCCGCGCCTCATCAACATGTACGGCATCACCGAGACGACGGTGCACGTCACGTATCGGGCGCTCTCCGCCGCGGATCTCGAGAGCCCGCGCAGCCTCATCGGCGTCCCGATTCCGGACCTCGCGCTCTACGTGCTCGACGAGCGGATGCAGCCGGTGCCGCCGGGCGTCCCGGGTGAACTGTATGTGGGCGGCGAGGGCCTCGCCGGCGGCTACCTGAATCGTCCCGATCTCACGGCCGAGCGATTCATCGAAAGCCCGTTCGCGCAGCCGGGTGCGGGCGAGTCGCGCCTCTATAAGACCGGCGACATGGTCCGGCTCGTGGACGGCGAGCTGGAGTACCTGGGCCGGGCGGATCAGCAGATCAAGATTCGCGGCTTCCGCATCGAGCCAGGCGAGATCGAGTCCGCGATCGTGCAGCACGACGCCGTGCAGGAAGCGCTGGTGGTCGTCCGCGAGGAGACCGGCGGTGACAAGCGGCTGGTGGCCTATGCCGTACCGGCCGCGGAGCGCGCGCGCCCGCTGCTCCGTCTGCTGGAGTGGCAGCGCGAGGGACTCGCCGAGGGCGAGAAGTTCCTGGAGCTCCCCAACGGCATGACGGTGGCCCACCTGAACCGGACGGAAACCGAGTTCGTGTATCGGGAGATCTTCGAGACCGGTTCCTATCTGCGTCACGGCGTCACGCTCTCGGACGGGGCCTGCATCGTCGATGTCGGCGCCAACATCGGGCTCTTCTCGCTCTTCGCCTCGCAGGCGTGCCGCGATCCGCGCATCTACGCCTTCGAACCGATTCCGGCGACCTTCGCCTGTCTGAGCCGGAATGCCGCGCTGCACGGCCTCCACGCGCGCGTCTACGAGTACGGCCTCGCCTCGGAGGAGCGCGTCGACACGTTCTCCTTCTATCCGAACGTCTCGATCATCTCGGGCCGGTTCGGCAATCTGGCCGACGAGAAGCAGATGGTGCGCGCGTTCCTGCTGAAGCAGCAGGAAGCGGACGGCGTCGCGGATGTGGCCATGCTCGACGAACTCCTTGACGAGCGGCTCCAGCGCCAGGAGGTGACCTGCCGACTGCGTCCGCTCTCGGACGTACTGGCCGAGGAGGGGATCGGCACGGTCGACCTGCTCAAGATCGACGTCGAGAAGAGCGAGCTCGACGTGCTGAGCGGCATCCGCGACGAACACTGGCCGCGGATCCGCCAGGTGATCGCCGAAGTGCACGGCGCCGAGGGCCGGCTCGATGCCGTGGTGGGCCTGCTGCGCAGCAAGGGCTTCACGGTGGCCGTCGATCGCGACGACCTGCTGACGGACACCGAGCTGTTCAACGTCTACGCCTCACGGCCCGAGGCGCCCGCTGCCGCGCCCGCGCACGTGCCCGAGCGGCCGTGGAGCAGTGCCGGTGCCCTGGCCTCGGCGCTCCGTGAGCATCTCGAGGCGCGGCTGCCGGCCTACATGGTGCCCGCCTCGATCGTGCTCCTCGAGCGGTTCCCGCTGACGGTCAACGGCAAGCTCGATCGACGCGCCCTGCCAGCCCCGCAGCAGCTTCAGGATGTGGCGTCGAGCCTCTACGCAGCGCCACGCGGCGAGGACGAAACGCGGCTCGCGGCTATCTTCGAGGACGTCCTGCGCACGACGCGCATCAGCCGCGACCAGAGCTTTTTCGACGCGGGCGGCCACTCCCTGCTCGCCACGCAGGTGGTCTCCCGGGTCCGCGATGTCTTCCGGATCGAGTTGCCGCTCCAGGCGCTCTTCCAGGCGCCGACGGTGGCCGGGCTCGCGCAACTGCTCGCCGAGAAGGGCGTCGCCAACTCGGCACCGAGCACCGCCATCCAGGCACGGACGGGTTCCGGCCCCGCGCGGCTCTCGTTCGCGCAGGAGCGTCTATGGTTCCTCGATCAACTGGAGCCCGGTAATCCGTTCTACAACGTGCCCCTTGCGCTGCGCCTGCGCGGCGCACTCGACGTCGACGTCCTCGAGCGCAGCCTCAACGAGGTCGTGCGCCGGCACGAGGTCCTGCGCGCCCGCTTCGTCGCGGAGGGCGGCAGCCCGGTGCAGATCGTGCGCGACGCGGACGACTGCGCTGTCCGGCTCGCGGAACGCACAATCGATCTCCAGGCCCTGCCCGCGGACGCCCGCGCGACTCGCGTGGACGTCCTCGCCCGAGAGGAAGCCGCCCGGCCGTTCGATCTCGCCGGCGATCCGCTGTTCCGCGCCACGCTGCTGCGTCTCGCTCCGGACGAAGCCGTGCTGCTCGTGACGATGCACCACATCGTCTCGGACGGCTGGTCGCTCGGGGTGCTCGTCCAGGAACTCGGTGCCATCTACGAGGCGTTCCGGAACGACCGGACAGCCTCCTCTCCCGAGCCGCCGCTCCCGGAGCCACCGCTCCAGTACGCGGACTTCGCCGAGTGGCAGCGCGCGTGGCTCACGGGCGAGACGCTCGCGCAGCAGATCGACTACTGGAAGACGCAGCTGGCCGGTGTGCCGCCCGTGCTGGAGTTGCCGACGGATCGGCAGCGCCCGCCCGCACAGAGCTTCAAGGGTGCGAGCCTCCGGTTCGAGATCGGGCTGGACGTGACGGGCGCGCTGCGGGATCTCTCGCGCCACCAGGACAGCACGCTCTTCATGACGCTGCTGGCCGTCTTCGCCACGGTGATGCACCGCTACACGGGGCAACCGGAGATGGTCATCGGCGCGCCGATCGCCAACCGGACGCGGCGCGAGATCGAGCCGCTCATCGGCTTCTTCGTCAATACGCTCGCCCTGCGGGCCGACGTCGCCGGCGACCCCTCCTTCATCGAACTGCTGCGCCGGCTGCGCGCGACGACGCTGGACGCCTACGCGCACCAGGATGTCCCGTTCGAGCGGCTGGTGGACGAGATCCACCCGGAGCGCGATCTCAGCCTGAATCCGCTCTTCCAGGTGATGTTCGCGCTGCAGAACGCGCCGATCGATCCGCTCGCCCTCACCGGTCTGCAGGTCGAGGCGCTGGAGCGGCCTGCCACGAGCGCCCTTTTCGACATGGTGCTCGACGTGTGGGAGATCGACGGCGGGCTGGTCGGCAACCTGCAGTTCAACACCGACCTCTTCGACGCACCGACGATGGAGAGGTTTGCCGCGCACTTCGCGACCGTTGCCGCGGCGGCCACCGCCACGCCGGATGCGCCAGTCTCGACGCTCGAGGTCGCGCCACCGCCTGAAGCCTCGGCGCTCCTGGCCGCGGGCCGGGGCCCCACGCGCAGCTATCCGGTGGACCAGCCGCTCCAGGTGCTCTTCGAGCGCGTCGTCGCGGCGAACGCGGAGCGCGTCGCGGCCGTACACCGCGGCGACACCCTCATCTATCGCACGTTGAACGCGCGTGCCAACCGGATCGCCCACTGGCTGCGCGCGGCGGGCGTCGGCCGCGGAGATTTCGTGGCGCTGCTGGACGAGCGCGGGCTCGACACGCTCGCCGCCATGCTCGGCACGCTCAAGGCCGGCGCGGCGTTCCTGCCGATCGACGCCGCCTATCCGGCGGACCGCGTGCGGTTCATGCTCGAGGACAGCGGCGTGCGCGTGGTGATCACCCGCACGGCCCTGGCGGCCACCGCGCAGGCGTCGCCACACGTCCGTCACGTGCTCGACCTCGACCGCGAGGATCTCTCCGCCCTGCCGGACGCGAACCCGGCTGTGGTGAACGAGCCCCGCGACGTCGCGTATCTGCTCTACACGTCCGGATCGACCGGTGCGCCGAAGGGTGCGCTGGTGCGGCACGACGGGGCCGTGAACCACATCTGCGCGGAGTTCGAGCTGCTGCGCTTCCATGCCGGCACGGTGTTCCTCCAGAGCGCGCCGTCGTCCTCGGACATCTCGGTGTGGCAGTTCCTCGCCCCGGGTCTCATCGGTGGACGGACCGTCATCGCCGACTACGAGACGGTCGCCGACCCCGCGCGCCTGTTCGCGCTGCTGCGGGATGACGGCGTCACGCTGATGGAACTCGTGCCCGTCGTGCTGAAGGGCCTGCTCGACCACGCGGCGACGCTGGCGCCGGAGGCACGGGCGCTGCCCGCGCTCGAGTGCGCGATGGTCACGGGCGAGGCGGTGTCCGTTGCCCTCGTCAACGAATGGATCGCCGCGTATCCCGGGATTCCGCTCGTCAACGCGTACGGCCCGACCGAGGCTGCCGACGACATCAGCCAGGCCGTGCTCACGGCGCCGCTGCCGGCAGACGCCCGCACGGTGCCCATCGGGGTGCCGCTCCCGAACCTGCGGCTCTACGTGCTGGACCGGGCGCAGCGGCTCGTGCCGTTCGGCATCACCGGCGAGATCTGCGTCTCCGGCATCGGCGTGGGCGCGGGCTACTGGCAGGACGCGGCGCGGACCGGCGAAGCGTTTGTCACCAACCCCTACGCCGAGGGCCCGCTGGACACCGTGCTCTACCGGACGGGCGACCGCGGCCGGTGGCTCGCGGACGGCACACTCGAGTGCCTCGGACGCCTCGACGAGCAGGTGAAGGTGCGGGGCTTCCGCATCGAGCTGGGCGAGATCGAAGGCGTCCTGACGGCGCATCCCGCTGTCGCCATGAGCGCGGTGGCCGTCACGGGCGACGCGCCCGAGGAGAAGCGCCTGACCGCGTACGTCGTCGCGGATGCCGCGGCGGCGCAGGTGCAGCAGCAGGTCGAGTCGCTCGAAGGCGAGCAGATCGGCCTGTGGCGGCGCCTGCACGAGGACAGCTACACCGACACGCTGCTGCGTCAGAACGATCCGACCTTCAACGTCATCGGCTGGGACAGCAACTACACGAACGAGCCGCTGCCAGAAGCCGACCTGCGCGAGTACGTCGCCCACACGGTCGAGCGCATCCTCGAGCTGCAGCCGCGGCGCGTGCTGGAGATCGGCTGCGGGACGGGCCTCATCATGTTCCCGCTGCTGCCGCGGACCGAGGCGTACTGCGGCACGGATCTCTCGCAGGTGGCGATTCGCCAGCTCGTGGACCTGCAGCGCAATCCGGATCTGCGGCGCCGCGTGCCCGGCCTCGACCGCGCCCAGCTCCTGCAGGCGCGGGCCGACGAGCTGACCGGTGTGGCGGTCGAGGCATTCGACACCGCGATCCTGCCGTCGGTCGTGCAGTACTTCCCGAACGTCGACTACCTCGTGACGGTGATCGATCGGCTGCTGCGCACACTCGCGCCTGGCGCCTCGATCTTCATCGGCGACGTCCGGAGCCTGCCGCTGCTCGAGGCCTTCCACTTCTCGGTGCAGCTCTTCAAGAGCCCGGACACGAGCAGCGTGGCGCAGCTCACCTCGCGCGTGCAGCAGCAGCTCGAGCGCGAACAGGAACTGGCCATCGACCCGGCGTTCTTCACGGCGCTCGGCGCGCGGTTCCCGCAGATCCGCTCGGTCGAGATCCTGCCGAAGCGCGGCACGCAGCAGAACGAGATGACGCGCTTCCGCTACGACGTCCGCATCCGGACGGCCCCAGCGGAATCGCCGGCAGCGTTGCCGGCTGAGGCGGCGGCTGGCGCGGCGTGGTCACCCTGGGACGGCTCCGTGTGGACAGTCGACGTCATCCGCGCCGCGCTGGCCAATGGCCGGCCCGCCTGGGGTCTGCGGTCCGTCGGCAACGCCCGCGTCCATCGCGATACGACGGCGATGCGCTGGCTGGCGGACGGCGTCGCCTTCGCGAACGTGGGCGAGTTGAAACAGGCGCTTGCCGCGCTGCCGGACACAGGCCTCGAGCCCGAGGATCTCTGGGCGCTCGAGCGCGATCTCCCGTACCGCGTGCATCTGACGCCGGTGGCTGGCGCGAGAGACGGCGCGTTCGATGCGCTGTTCGTGCCCTTCGACTCGGCAGCGACGGCGGGCCTCGCTCAGGGCACACCCGCTCAGGACAGGCCCGTCGACTCCGCTCCGGATGCGGTGTGGTCCGCGTACGCCAACAACCCGCTCCGCGAGAAGCTCCGCCGCGAACTCGGCACCGCGCTGCGCGCCCACCTCCGCGCCCGGCTGCCACAGTACATGGTGCCCTCGGACATCGTCTTCATGGACGCGCTGCCGCAGACGCCGGCGGGCAAGGTGGACCGGCGCGCGCTGCCCGCGCCCACAGCCCTGCGCACCGTGGACGACGACTACGTCGCGCCGCGCACGGTCGAGGAAGAAGCGCTCTGCGGGATCTGGAGCGAGGTGCTCGGGCTCGAGCGCGTCGGCATCCGCAGCAACTTCTTCGAGCTGGGCGGTCACAGCCTGAAGGCCACGCAGGTCACGAGCCGGATTCTCCGGGATCTTCACGTCGAGATTCCCCTGCGCGACGTGTTCGTCTCGCCCACGGTCGAGGAGCTTGCCGCGCGCGTCCGCGCCGCCGCCGGCACCACGGCTGGCGCCAGCATCCCGAAAGCACCGGACGCCCCGCACTATCCGCTCTCGCACGCCCAGCGCCGGCTATGGGTGCTCTGCCAGATGGACGACGGGTCGTCCGCCTACAACATCCCCGGCGCCGTGCAGCTCGACGGCCCGCTGGACGTCGCGGCGCTCCAGCGGGCGTTCGATCAGCTCATCGCGAGGCACGAGTCGCTGCGGACCGCGTTCGTGGTCGTCGAGGGCGAACCGCGTCAGCAGGTGTTGCCGACCGTGGCGCGGACGCTGGTGGTCGTGGACCTCACCGCGTCCGCCTCGCCCGACGCCGACGCCCGTGCGCGAGCCATCGAAGACGCCCGTGCGCCGTTCGATCTCCGCGAGGGCGGCCTTGTCCGCGCGTCACTGCTCCGGCTCGCGGCAGACAGGCACGTCCTCCTCTTCAACACGCACCACATCGTCTCGGACGACTGGAGCGGCGGCGTGCTCGTCCGCGAACTCGTCCGGCTCTACACGGCGGATGTGGCCGCCGGCACCGCGACGCTGCCCCCGCTGCCGATTCAGTACCGCGACTACGCGATCTGGCAGAACGCCGAGCTGCACCGCGACAGCCTGGCGCCGCACCGCGACTACTGGCTGCAGAAGCTGGCCGGCGAGCTGCCGGCACTGGACCTGCCGACGGATGCTCCGCGGCCGCCGGTGAAGACCTACAACGGCAAGACGCACACCTTCACGCTCCCGCCGGAGGACACCGCGGCGTTCCTGGCGCTGGCGCGCGCGCAGGGCGCGAGTCCGTTCATGCTGCTGGTCGCGGCCGTGAAGACGCTGCTCTTCCGCTATACCGGCCAGGCCGAGTCGATCGTCGGGTTCCCGATTGCCGGCCGCACGCGGCCCGAGCTCGAGCACCAGATCGGCTTCTTCATCAACATGCTGCCGCTGCGCGACGGCATCGACGGCGCGATGTCGTTCGAGAGCTTCCTGCAGCAGGTCAAGCGGACGGCCACCGACGCCTACCAGCATCAGGACTATCCGTTCGATCGCATCGTCAACGAACTGGATCTGAATCGCGACGTCAGCCGCACGCCGCTCTTCGACGTCGTCGTCGTGCTGCAGAACGTCGACCAGGCGGCTCTCGCGCTGCCGGGCATCCGCGTCACGCCGCTGCCGCTCGAGTACGGCTTCAGCAAGTACGACCTCTCCTTCGCCTTCGAGGAGCTGGACGGCCGGCTGCGCTGCGACCTCGTCTACAACACGGATCTCTTCCACCAGCCGCGCATGGAGCGGCTCGGCGCGCACTTCGCGGCGCTGGTGCGGGGCGTGATCGCGGACGCCGCGCAGTCGCTCGGCCGTATCGACATCCTGCCGGCCGATGAACGCCGGCTGCTGCTCGACGAGTGGAGCGGGAGTCCCGCCCCGGATATCGCTGTGCCGTCCGCCCCGGCGTCGGCCTCCATCGTCGGCATGTTCGAGGCCGCGGCCGATCGCCACGCCGATCGCCCCGCGGTGGGCCTGCCTGGCGCACGAATCCTGACGTACCGCGAGCTCGACGCCGCGGCCAACCGCGTCGCGAACCGGCTGCGCACGCTGGGTATCGGCCGCGACGACATGGTCGGCCTGTGCACGGAGCGCGATGTCGAGATGCTCGTCGGCATCCTGGGCATCCTGAAGGCCGGCGCGGCGTACGTGCCGCTCGATCCGGCCTACCCGGCCGATCGGCTGCGCTTCATGCTCGACGACACGGGCGCGCGGGTGGTCCTCACGCAGGCCCAGATCGCGACGGGGTTGCCCCAGACCGCGGCGCAGGTGGTGGTGTTCGACGCGCAGGGGATCGCAGGCGAGTCCGACGCGCGCCCCGCCGTGACGATCGGCAGCGCCGACGCCGCCTACGTCATCTACACCTCCGGCTCCACGGGCCAGCCGAAGGGTGTGCTGATCACGCACGGCAATGTGGCGCGGCTCTTCACGTCGACGGCGCACTGGTTCAGCTTCACCGAGCGCGACGTCTGGACGCTCTTCCACTCCTTCACGTTCGACTTCTCGGTCTGGGAGATCTGGGGCGCGCTGCTTCACGGCGGTCGGCTGGTCGTCGTCCCGAAGGAGATCGCCCGTTCACCCGAGGCCTTCGCGCAGGTCGTGGCTGCCGAAGGCGTGACGGTCCTCAACCAGACGCCCTCGGCGTTCAAGGCCTTCCAGGCGTTGGCGGTCCAGGCGGGCTCGTGCGGCGCGCTGCGCGTGGTCGTCTTCGGCGGCGAGGCGCTCGACGTGCCGGGCCTGCGCCCGTGGTTCGAGGCGTTCGGCGACGCGCGGCCCCAGCTCGTGAACATGTACGGCATCACCGAGACGACGGTGCATGTCACCTACCGCCTGCTCTCGACGGCGGATGCGCGCCAGCCGGCCAGCGTGATCGGCGCGCCGATTCCCGACCTGCTGCTCTACATCCTGGATGCCGCGCGCCAGCCGGTACCCGCGGGCGTGCGCGGCGAGCTCTACGTGGGCGGCGCGGGGCTCGCGCGCGAGTACGTGAAGCGCCCCGATCTGACGGCCGAACGGTTCGTGACCGTGACGGCGGACGACCACCTCGCGGGTGGCCCGCCCCCGCAGCGGCTCTATCGCACGGGCGATCTGGCGCGGTTCCTCGACGACGGCGACATCGAGTATCTCGGCCGCGCGGATCACCAGGTGAAGATCCGCGGCTTCCGCATCGAGCTGGGTGAGATCGAGGCGGCGCTCGCCGACGATCCCGCGATTGCCGAGGCCGTCGTCATCGCGAGGCAGGACGGTGGCAACGCGCGCCTCATCGCCTACATCGTGCCGCGCGGCGCCACGCCCGATCCCGCATCGCTACGGGCACGCCTGCAGCGCACGGTTCCGGAGTACATGGTTCCCGCGGCCTTCGTGGAGCTGGCGTCGTTCCCGCTGACGGCGAACGGAAAGCTCGACCGCGCCGCGCTGCCCGATCCGGACGCAGCCCGTTTGCCCTCGGCCGCCTTCGTGGCGCCGGGCGCGGGCCTGGAACAGACGATCGCGGCGATCGTGCGCGACGTCCTGCGCGTGACCGACGTGGGCGCGCACGACAACTTCTTCGACCTCGGCGCGGATTCGCTGTTGCTGGCGATGGTCCACACGCGCCTCCGCGCGACGCTCGGCGACGGCCTGTCGCTGGTGGCGCTCTATACGCACCCGACGGTGAGCGCGCTCGCGACGGCGCTTGCGACGGCGCCCGGTTCGGGATCGACGGGCACCGGTTCAGGAGACGCGGCTCAGAGCGAGGCCGCGAAGAAGGCGGGGCAGGCCATCGACGAGCGCGCGGCACGGCAGCGCCAGGCCCGCCGGCCGCCGCCACGGAAGGATCGGCCGTGAGCGACGCCCACCGGTCTGCGCACACCGCTCCGGATGGCGCTGTGCTGGATGACGCGCGCGCGGTCGCGATCGTCGGGATGGCAGGCCGCTTTCCCGGCGCGCCCGACCTCGACGCGTACTGGCGTCTCCTGATCGAGGGACGCGAGGGCATCACGCGCTTCACGGACGAGGCCCTGCGCGCGGCAGGCGTGGACGCGGCGACGCTCGCCGACTCGGCCTACGTCCGAGCCAACGGCGTGCTCGACGGCATCGACCGGTTCGACGCCGGCTTCTTCGGCATGCCGCCGCTCGAAGCCGAGATCACCGACCCGCAGCACCGGCTCTTTCTGGAGTGCGCGTGGCACGCGCTCGAACACGCCGGCTATCACCCGCACGGCTTCGAGGGACGGATCGGCGTGTTCGCCGGCGCCGGGTTCAGCACCTACCTGCTGCACAACCTGCTCGCGCGACCCGACATCCTCGCGCGCGTCGCGCCGGTGCAGCTCTCGATTGCGAACAACAAGGACTACGTGCCCACGCGCGTCTCCTACAAGCTGGACCTGAAGGGCCCGAGCATCAACGTCAACACGGCGTGTTCCTCGTCCCTGGTGGCCGTTCACCTCGCGTGCCAGAGCCTGCTCGACTACCACGCCGACATGGTGCTGGCCGGCGGTGTCGGCATCCAGGTGCCGCAGCACGTCGGCTATCGCTACGAGACCGGTGGCATCGCCTCGCCGGACGGCCACTGCCGCCCGTTCGACGCGCGCGCCCAGGGCACGGTGAGCGGCAACGGCGTCGGCGTGGTCGTGCTGAAGCGGCTGACCGACGCGCTCGAGAGCGGCGACACGATCCACGCCATCATCCGCGGCTCGGCCGTGAACAACGACGGCGCGGCGAAGGTGGGCTACACGGCGCCGAGTGTCGACGGTCAGGCGGAGGTCATCGCCGAAGCGCTCGCGGTGGCCGCCGTGGAACCGGACTCGATTCAGTACATCGAGACGCACGGGACGGGCACGCCGGTCGGTGATCCGATCGAGATCGCCGCGCTCACGCAGGCCTTCCGGCTGCGCACGGCGCGCAGCGGCTTCTGCGCGATCGGCTCGGTGAAGAGCAACGTCGGCCACCTCGACGAAGCGGCCGGCGTCGCGGGGCTGATCAAGACGGTGCTCGCGCTGGAGCACGGCGCGATCCCACCGAGCCTGCACTTCACGGCGCCGAACCCCGAGATCGATTTCAGCTCCACGCCGTTTGTCGTCAACGCCTCGGCACGGCCGTGGGAGTCGGATGGTCCGCGGCGCGCGGGCGTGAGCGCGTTCGGCATCGGAGGCACCAACGCGCACGTCGTGCTCGAACAAGCCCCGGCGGCCAATCCGGAGAGCGAGGCAGACGGTCCGCAGGTGCTGGCGCTCTCCGCGCGCTCCGCGGAGGCGCTCGCGCAGCAGGCCATCAACCTCGCGGCGCATCTGCGCGCGCATCCCGATGTGCCACTGGCCGACGTCGCCTGGACGCTGCAGCAGGGCCGGCGCGCCTTCGATCACCGGCGCGTGATCGTGGCCACCGATCGCCTCGACGCCGTGGCGCGGCTGGAGTCCGCCGACGTGGCGACGTCCATCTCGGGACGGTCCACCGGGGCGCCGCCGCGCGTGGCGTTCCTGTTTCCCGGGCAGGGCACACAGTTCGTGGGCATGGGGCGCGGCCTCTACGACCGCGAGCCGCTCTTCCGCGCGGACATCGACCGCTGCGCCTCGCTGCTGCAACCGGCACTCGGCCTCGACATCAGAGGGCTGCTGCACGGCGGCGCGCCCGGGTCGCTGACATCGACGCGCTACGCGCAGCCCGCGCTCTTTGCCATCGAATACGCGACGGCACGCCTGTGGATGTCGTGGGGCATCGAGCCGTACGCGATGCTCGGCCACAGCCTGGGCGAGCTGGTCGCGGCCACGCTGGCCGGCGTGTTCGCGCTTGAAGACGCGCTCGCGCTGGTCGCGGCACGCGCGGCGCTCATGCACGCGCTGCCTGCCGGCGCGATGGCGGCGGTGCCGCTCGGGGCCACCGAGCTCGAGCCGCTGCTCGGCGACGACCTCTCGATTGCCGCGATCAACGCGCCCGCGCGGACGGTGGTCTCAGGCCCCGTCGAGGCGGTCGACCGGCTGAGCACCGCCTTGGCGGCTCGCGGCATCGAGACGCGGCGGCTCGAGACGTCGCATGCATTCCACTCACGATCCATGGACGCCATCCGCGACGCGTTCGCGGAGCGCGTCTCGCGTGTGGCCCGTCACGCCCCCGAGCGACTCTGGATGTCGAACCTGACGGGAGTGACCGTCACGGCGGCGCAGGCCGTCGACCCCGCGTACTGGGCCTCGCACCTGCGCGAGCCGGTGCGGTTCGCGCACGCCGCGCAGCAACTGCTGCAGGACCCGGGCATGGTGTTCCTCGAGGCCGGTCCCGGCCGCACGCTGACGACGCTGGTGCGCATGCAGCCCGGCGGAACGGGCCGGGTGTTCGCGCGCTCGCTGCGCCACGCGGACGAAGCCACGGAAGACACTGCCATGCTCGCCGACGGCCTCGCGCGGCTCTGGACGGCTGGCGCGAAGGTGGACTGGGCGGCCGTGCATCGCGGCGAGCGACGGCGACGCGTGCCGCTGCCGGGCTATCCGTTCGCCCGCCAGCGCTACTGGGTGGAGCCGGCGAAGCCGGACGCGGCGCACCCCACCTCCGCGATCACAGCCGCTCGAAAGAGCGACGTCGGCCAGTGGCTCTACGTCCCGTCGTGGACGCGGGCCCTGCCGCCACACGCCGACGCGGACGCCTTCGCCGGGCGGACGGTCGTCGTGCCGGACGCGCACGGCGTCGGCGCACGGCTTATCGCGGCGCTGCGCGACCAGGGCCACGATGTGGTCGACGCGAGTGCCTCGGACGCGGCTGGCCTGGTCGCCGATGACACCGTCCGCATCATCGACTGCTCGACACTCGACGCGCCCGCGGATATCCAGCGTCAGTTCGAAGTCTGTCGCGCGATCGCCGCCGCCACGCGGGACATCGCGCTCGTCGTCGTGACGGATCTCATCGAGGACGTCACCGGCGCGGAGCCGATCGATCCCGCCAAGGCTGCCATGGCGGGCCCGCTGATGGTCCTCCCGCAGGAACGCCCCGGTGTCACGTGCCGGACGCTCGACATCACCGGATGGCGCGCGGACGACCCGGCATTCCTGACGCGCCTGCTCGTTGACGAGATCGGCGGCGGCAGCGAGCGTGCCGTGGCGTGGCGCCACGGGCACCGCTGGGTCCGCGCCCTCGAGCCGGTGACCGTGGCTGCGGAACAGCGGGCACCGATCCGGCAGGGCGGCAGTTACCTCATCACCGGCGGCCTCGGCGGTGTCGGCCTGATCCTGGCCGAGCACCTGGCGACCCGGTATGGCGCGAAGGTCGCGCTCACCGGCCGGTCCGCGTCGGCCGTGGAGACGGCGCTCGCGTCCGATCCGGGCATCGACGCGGAGAAGGCGGGCGCCACGGCATTCGCCGCACGGGAAGCGCGGCTTGCCGGCGCGATCGCCGAGGCCAGGCGTGCACTCGCGATCAAGGGCATCGACGCCTACCCGGGGCTCGGATCGGCCATCGACCGGCTCTGCGCGAGCCACGTCCTCGCGCTGGCGGGGAGGGCGGGTCTGCGCGTCCAGCCGGGGGCCACCTTCGACGTCGCGGAGCTGAAGTCGCACCTCGGCATCGTGGCGCCGCTGGCGCGCATGGGCGACTACTTCCGGCAGGTGCTGGAGGACGACGGCCTGCTCGCACGCGAGGGCACCGGGCTGGTGTTCACAGCCGCGGCCGGAAGCATTCCGCCGCCAGCGGAGCTGCACCGCGCCGCCGTCGCCGCGTACCCGCGGTTCACCGGCATGTTCGAGCTGCTCGAACACTGTGTCGCCCACTATCCGGACGCGCTCTCGGGCCGGATTCCCGCGATCAGCGTGCTCTACCCGGACGGTGAGGCCACGCGGCTGGAGCAGGCGGCGGCGAACACGGCGGCGCACAGCACGCGCGACATCTACATCCGCGCGGTGCGCGAGCTGCTGCTCGCCGAGCTGCGCGCGCGTGGGGGCCGGACGCTCCGTGTCCTCGAGATCGGCGTCGGCGACGGCCTCCTGGCGGGCGTGCTCGCGCCGGCGCTCAGGGATCTGCCCGTCGAGTACCACGCGACCGACATCGGCCGCACCTTCGTGCAACGCGCCGAGCAATCCGCGGCCGCGGCGGGACTCTCGCCGATCATGCGCTTCGGCACGCTCGACATCAGCCGCGATCCCGCTTCGCAGGGATTCGCGCCCGGATCGTTCGATGTCGTGCTCGCGCTGGACGTCCTCCACGCCACGGCGGACCTGCCGGAGACGCTGACCCACGCGCGCCGGTTGCTCGCGCCGGGCGGCGTGGCCGCCATCGTCGAGACGATGCAGGCGCCGCGCTGGGTGGACTTCATCTGGGGACTGGCCGAAGGCTGGTGGGCGTTCCGCGATGGCCTCCGGACGCGGCAGTCGCCACTGCTGCGGGCGGCCGAGTGGCGCGACGCGTTCCGGCAGGCGGGCTTCGCGCACGTGGCGGCGTGGCCCGCTCCCGACGGCACCGCCACGGGCGACTTCGGTCTGGTCGTCGGTCAAGTCGGCGGGGCGGAACCGCATGCCGTGCGGACCGTGCGCCGCCTGCGGGCCGCTGGCACCGAGGTGCTCGTCCTCGAAGCGGACGTCGCGGACGAGCCGGCGATGCGCACGGCGCTCGACACCGCGCGCACGCGCTTCGGCCGCATCGATGGCGTGATTCATGCGGCGGGCGTGACGGCGCGCGAGATCGTCATCAATCCGATCGAGGCCACCGAGCCCGCGCAGGTAGACGCGCTCCTCCGTCCCAAAGCAGGCGGCGCGACGGTGCTCGCCACGCTCCTGGCGGACGAGCCGCTCGACTTCATCCTGCTGATCTCCTCGAACGCCTCGATCCTCGGCGGTCTCGGCCTCTCGGCGTACGCCGCGGCCAGCCGGTATCTCGACGCCTATGCCGCCGCGCGGCGGCGCACGGGCGACCGGCGCTGGATCAGCTCGAACTGGGACGGCTGGCCGAACGAGTCGGAGGGCGGTTTCGATTCCGGCTTCCAGACGAGCATCGATCGCTACGCGATGTCGCTCGCCGAATGCCGCGACGCCTTCGAGCGCGTGCTCAGCGCGGGCGTGCCGCAGGTCGTCGTCTCGGCGGGCGACCTCCAGACGCGACTCCGGCGCTGGGTCCAACCCGCGGCAGACGCCTCGTCGACGCCCGGTGAATCCGCGACCGCGCCATCGCTGGACGCCGCCAGCGCGGACAACGCCCAGGCGGCCGCCCACGCGCGGCCGGAGACCGGCTCCGCCTTCGAGGCGCCGGAGTCCGAGGCGGAACGCGCCATCGCGGGCATCTGGGAGGCGCTGCTCGGCATCCACCCGATCGGCGTGACGGACGCCTTCGCCGACCTCGGTGGCGACTCGCTGCTTGGCACGCAGCTCATCGCGCGGGTCGAGCGGCGCTTCGGTCACCGCATGCCGTTCCGGGCGCTCTTCGAGGCGCCGACGGTCCGCGCACAGGCCCGGCTGATCGAGACGCTCACGCACGACGCCAGGAGCGACGCCCCGATCCCGACGCTGCCGGACGCGGCGAGCTACCCGCTCTCGCACGCGCAGCGACGGCTCTGGGTGCTCACGCAACTTGAAGGCTCCGCGGCCTACAACATCCCGCTGCACCAGCGGCTCACCGGGCCCCTGGATGTGCCGGCACTGGAGCGCGCTCTCTCGGCGCTCGTGCAGCGGCACGAGGTGCTCCGCACACGGATCGTGACCATCGACGGGGAACCCCGGCAGCAGGTGGACCCGCCAGCCGCGGTGTCGCTGCGCGTGATCGACCTGACGGCCGATCCCGATCGCGAAGCCGCCGCGCAGCAACTGGCCCGGGAGGACGCCGCAGCGGCGTTCGACCTCACGGCGTCGCCCCTTCGCGTGTCGCTCGTCCGTCTCGCGGCGGATCGGCACGTGCTGCTGTTCACCGTGCATCACATCGCCTGCGACGGCGTGAGCATCGGCATCCTCGGGAGCGACCTCGCCGCGCTCTATCTGGCCGCCCGCAACGGAGCGGCCCCGCCGCTGCCCGCACTGCGCGTGCAGTATCGCGACTACGCGGGCTGGCAGCAGGCGCAGTTGGAGTCCGGCGGGCTCAGTGCGCAGCGCGACTACTGGCTCGCGCAACTCGGAGCCGCCCCGGTGCTCGATCTTCCACTGGACGCGCCCAGACCCGCCGTCCAGACCTTCCGCGGCCGCGAGGCTGCGTGGCACCTCGAACCGGACGCCGCGCAACGCGTGTCGGCGGCGGCCCGCGCGGCCAACGTCTCGCTCTTCATGCTGCTCGGCGCCTGCGTGAAGGTGCTGCTCCATCGGTACACCGGCGAGCAGGACATCGTCGTGGGCACGCCGGTGGCCGGGCGCGTGCATCCGGATCTGGACGGGCAGGCCGGCTTCTACCTGAACATGCTGGCGCTGCGCGACACGGTGCGGCCCGGCGACACGTTCACGCGGCTGCTCGACGCCGTGCGGACGACGGCCACCTCCGCCTACGACCACCAGGCCTACCCGTTCGATCGCCTCGTCGATGAGCTGGATCTGCCCCGCGACCTCTCGCGCTCGCCCGTGTTCGACGTGATCGTGATCCTGCAGAACCAGCAGGAGTCCGCGCTGGCGCTCGAGGGCCTCGAGAGCCAGCCCTGCTTCGATCACAACGGCACGAGCAAGGCGGACCTGACGTTCAACTTCAAGGAGTCCGCGCGGGGGCTCGCCATCGGGATCGAGTTCAACACGGACCTCTTCGCGGAGGCACGCATCGCCCGCATGGGCGGACACCTGCTGCGGATCCTCGACGCCGTGACCGAGGACCCGCACCAGACGATTGGCGCGCTGCCGCTGCTGACGCCCGATGAAACCACGGCGCTCGCCACATGGAACGCAACAGCCACGCCCTACCCGTCGTCCGCGACGGTGCTCAGCCTGGCGCGCGCGGTCGCCGCCGAATCTCCGGACCGCGCGGCCTGCCGCTGTGACGGCGCGAGCCTGACGTACGAGGCGCTCTTCACCCGCGCCTCGGCATGGGCCGCCGCGCTCTCGGCCCGCGGCATTGTGGTTGGCGATGTCGTCGGCGTCCATCTCGATCGCGCAATCGAGCTGCTCCCGGTGCTCCTGGGGATTCACGGCGTGGGCGCGGCCTACGTGCCGCTCGATCCGGCGTTTCCGGCGGACCGGCTGCGCTACATGGTCGAAGACTCGGGCGCACGGATGATCCTGACGACGGCGACGCTCGCGGCAGACTGGGAGGCGCGCACGGGCCCGGACACGCGACTCCTGCCACTCGACGCGCTCTCTGCTGACGCGGCGCCTTCCGGTGCGGTGTCTTCCGGCACGGGCGCTCCCGTGGCGGCGTCTCCGAACGCGGTGCCTGCCGCGGCAGTGCGGCCCGGCGCCGCGCCGCCGGGCGCGGCTCACTCCGGCAGTGCGCGCGCGGCGCAGTCGGGCGATCTGGCCTATCTGCTCTATACCTCCGGCTCCACCGGCAAGCCGAAGGGCGTGGCGATCGAGCATCGTGCGCTCGTGAACTTCCTGACGGCCATGCGGCGGGAGCCGGGCCTCGGCGCGGGCGACGTGCTGCTCGCCGTGACCACGCTCTCGTTCGACATCGCGGGTCTGGAACTCTTCCTGCCGCTGGTGTGTGGCGCGCAGGTCGTGATCGCCACACGCGAGGCCGCCAGCGACGGAGTGCGCCTCCAGGCGCTGCTGCGCGAATCCGGCGCAACGGTGATGCAGGCCACGCCGGCCACCTGGCAGATGCTGCTGGAATCCGGCTGGCCGGGCGACCCGGCGTTGACGGTGCTGTGCGGCGGCGAGGCGCTACCGTTCGAGCTCGCGAGCCGGCTCGCGCGGGTGTGCCGTCGCGTGTGGAATCTCTACGGACCGACGGAGACGACCATCTGGTCCAGCGTCGCCGACGCGAGTGCCGCCGTGGACCGCGTGGCGGGCAACCCGGGCGCAGCCGTCGCCATCGGCCACCCGATTGCGAACACCACATTGCATGTGCTCGATGCCGCCCTCCAGCCCGTGCCCGTCGGTGTGGCGGGCGAGCTCTTCATCGGCGGCGACGGTCTGGCGCGCGGCTATGTGGGCCTGCCCGCGCTGACGGCGGACCGCTTCATCCCCGATCCCTTCGCGGCCCGGCTGGGCGCGCGAATGTACCGCACGGGCGACCGTGTGGCGCGACGGGCCGAGGGTGATCTCGAGTTCCTCGGGCGCTTCGACGACCAGATCAAGCTGCGTGGCTTCCGCATCGAGGTCGGCGAGATCGAGAACGCGCTGCTCGGGCATCCGCAGGTGGCCGCCGCGGCCGTCGTGCTGCAGCAGTCGCCGCTCGGACCGAGATTGATGGCCGCCGTCGTGTCACGCGGTGGCGTGGATGCGACTGACACAGACACCCTGGTGGCCACGCTTCGTCAGCATCTGCTGGCGAC